>DATIFR010000054.1:0-1817 GCA_035455145.1 Nitrospira sp. | reverse complement strand
TGATCGGATCGCCAAGTACTTCGATATCGGCTCTCACCGTTCATGGTGGTCCGAGCCCGAGGACGGGATGGAATCAAGATATGAATCAATATGAATCAAACGTATGGGCTGTCAAGGTGAAAGGCCGGCACGGGGGGCTGGCCAGCAGGGTGATCAACCGGTGGATGGGGGCGGTTCCATCATCAGTATCTCCCACTCGTCCCGGAAACGATCATACCCTGCTCCAACAACGAAACCAGTAATCCAGTCACAAGACGGTCACAATTTACGGCCGAAGAAAAGATACTTTATCAGTAAAGACTAGTTAACGGATTCGACCTTCGGTGTGTACACCCGAAAGCCCTAGATTACATCCACAACCTCCGCCACACGGCCATCTCCCTCCTGTTCAAGAGGTCAGTCCATTCCTTAATTGCGGTATAGCTCGGCGATGCGAGCCGCCAAGTAGATCATTTTTTCAAAATGCTGAATAGGAGGCTGCAATAGCTACGATAATTGCGCACACCGAGATCCAAAAAGCTTTACGAGAGATCGATAAACTTTCTTTCTCTCGGGCCTCTCGTTCGGAGGCGCTGTCTGACTTCGTCTTCACCAAGTATTTCGAGATCGACCGTGAAGCTCATCTTTGTCTCCTTCTGCGGGCGCTCAGCGATAGATCGGCGAGCGCGGACGCGACGAGCAAGGCCGATTTGTGGCGAACCCGGAGCCGGTACAGCCCATGTTTACGGAGCCGTGCTCCTGCGGGGTTTGCGTAGACATCAACAAGGCGAACATCACCGGGTCCGCCTACAACCCCGAGACGCAGGAAACGTACCTCCGGCATTTGTGCAAATGCGGCGAGGAGCGGCTCACATATTCAAACGGCACCCCGGATGCGGTGCAGCAACGGGCGATTGACGCGGACGAACTTATGACCGAAATTTTGGAGCACCACATGGAGCGTCCGCCTCGTTGGTAACGTGGTAGCCGGGGGGCGGTCCTCACGACGCCCGGATAGGCCGAGAGTCTCAATACATTATCTTCTGCCTCCCCTTGGGGGCCGGGAGTCTCAAGGTGTTATCTTTTGCGTCGCCTTGGGGGGTCGGGGAGACGGTGACGCGGTAGATGGCGCGAGATCCGCTGACGGAGAGCGCCGAGCAGAGCGTCGTCCCGGGTCCGACTCCCTGGAATACCAACCCGCCGGACCCGTCGGAAGCGGTGACCGGGATGGCGACCTTCGGATCGTCGCATTTGTTGTCATTCGGCGGGCAACGGATCAGCCCGGATGCGCAGATGTCGAAGGTCTCTCCGACCTTCAAATCGACCGGGATAGGCTCATCCTGCGCCTGGGCGTGGCCGAACATTACAAGGGTGACGATAACCATTGGGATGCACACCACAACAGATCTTGCCCGCATGTCCCACCTCGCTTGGACAGGATATGTTTAAAGAGTACCGCTAGGAGCGAGTAAATACACGCTCCAAACGATTAGGGCGTTTGGATCGGTCACGCTCCCGGCGTGCGGCTATCGGCGGGGCAAATCTCAAAGGCTCGCATCGGACGGTCAGTACCTCCCCTAGCGTCCCTGACGGCCCGAGTGGTTGCCCCGTCGGTAGGTGGAAGGAATATGAGGATTGAAGAAGAAGCAGCATCGCGTGATTGATCCACAACGGGCGCGGCGAGCGGCAGGAGGCGGCGGAGGCAGCTTCAGCCCACCACCTGTTTTCCCACACCCATTTCATCCAATATTGATTCCATTTGTTCTTCCGTTATCCAGTTATTTTCCAGCATAATATCTCCGAGGAGCCTGTGAGGCTTTTGCGTGACGTTATCCTCC
>DATIFR010000053.1:0-11395 GCA_035455145.1 Nitrospira sp. | reverse complement strand
GTCGCTTCCTCCACCGAGAGGCGCGAACTCGGAGCAAGAAAACGCTTCCTCGTCACAGCTCGTTCAGCAAAGTCCTCTGGCTCATAATAACCTCGAAGCTTCCCGTCCCGATCCGCCTCGTCCAATCGGCGCAACCAGGTCTCGCGACTCTTTCCAGGCTTCTGAATCGAACGTCCCATCCGTTGACCAAGTTCCAGTTGATTCCACACTGACCACCCAATGAAGACAGCCCAGGCTTCGTTCAACGCTTCCCATGCTTCACGCTCACTGAGAAATCGTTCTTCTGTCTCCGTTCTCCGCTGCACGACCGGCGTGATCAGCACGGCACTGTAGCGGCACCGTTGCTGCAATCTGGCAAACGTGAGGAGCGGATCGGGTTGATTTTCCTCCCACACCGTCATGAGATAGTCCATATTCGCATGAAAGAGTTCATGGTACAGCGTTTCCATCTCCGCATGGGTTAACCGGCTGAGTGAACGCAACGCACCTCCCGCCGCGTTGAACGAAAGCGTCCGGTTCAACACCATTCGATGCTCGCCAAGATGATATTCAGCTGCAAACGCTTGTAGATCGTCGAACTCAAACTTCACGAAGTCCGGCGGGACCGCTTTCAAGAATTTCGTGGGGAGGCCGAGTCCCTCAGCCTCGACCACCAATTGTTTCCAGATGTGCCCAGATACCTGCGGAGCCTCGAGACCATCTCCGCCGGCAGGAGATAGCATCAGACTGACAAGTAAAGCGGCGGCAATGAGAAAGCGCAAAGACGTTCGTGTCATTGGAAAAACAGAATGATCAGATCGTCGCAGCCCGGTGACTCAGAATGCAAGCCAGCGGATCAGTAGGAGTCGTCCCGGTACCCCCTCCACTCCGCATGACTCCCTTCTTCAATCAACGCCAGCTGCTCGAACATGGCTGGAGAAACATGATCAAGAAAACGCGTGGGTTTTGAAAGCAGCATGCCGCTGCTCTTGTCGAATACATTGATTGGATAGGTAAGAAACAGATGACGTTTCGCCCTGGTTACCGCCACATAGAAGAGCCGACGTTCCTCATCCAGTTCTTCATCGGTGACGAACGAGTAGATCGAAGGAAACTTTCCATCGACCACCCAAATTACAAACACACACTGCCACTCCAGGCCCTTTGCCGAATGAATCGTCGATAAAACCATCCGTTCATCGTCGCGATCCGGGGCCTCCACATCCACCGCGCTCCCGTCCGGAGGTTCGAGCGCCAGGTCGGCGAGAAAACTGTCGACTTCCGGATAACCCTCGGCAATCGTATGGAGGTGATCAAGATCTCTGATCCGTTTGGGGTAGTCGTCGTACTGCTCTTTCAGGATCGGCAGGTAATATTCATAAATATGGTTCACCTGATCAGCCGTTCCAGGCTCGTCGATACCCGACAAACTTTCAAGCGTGTTCGCCAGATTCTTTAGCCCCTGTCCCGATCGGCCGGTTACTTCCCGCAATGCCTGATACGGCCTTTCCGATTTCATCAGTGTTGCAAGAAGATCCTGAGCCTTCTTCGGACCGACACCTTCGACGAGCATCAAAACCCGATGCCAGCTCACCGCATCCAACGGATTAGCCACAACGCGCAGATGCGCGAGCAGATCCTTCACGTGCGCCGTCTCGATGAACTTGACCCCGCCCCGTTTGATAAAGGGCAGCCCTTTCCGGGACAACTCAATTTCCAAATCGAACGAATGGAAACTCGACCGGAACAATACCGCCACCTCAGTCAGCGGCACACCTTCTTCCCGCAATTCAAGAATCTTCTGCGCAATGAAGCGCGATTGCGCATTTTCACCCGCCGCTTCGGCGAGCGTCGGCAGCGGCCCGTCGAGCTTCCGCGTAAAGAGCCGTTTGCTATACTTTTCTGACGCCTCGTCGATGATGCAGTTCGCCAGGTTCAGAATCGGCTGGGTGCTGCGATAGTTCTCTTCGAGCTTATAGATGGTCGCACCGGGAAACAGCGTCGGAAACTCCATGATGTTCTTAAATGTTGCGCCGCGAAATGCATAAATCGACTGGCTGTCGTCGCCCACCACCATCACGTTTTGATGCGTCGCTGCTAGATTCCGGATCACATCTGCCTGCAGCCGGTTCGTATCCTGATACTCATCGACAAGGATGTAGCGATAAAGCCGCGAGATCGCCTGCCTCGCCTGTTGGTCATCCGCCAACAAGCGCCTCAGCAAGACGAGCAGATCGTCGTAGTCCACCAACTGCCGCTGCCGCTTCGCGGCCTGATAGCCCTTTTGGAGCTGGCAGAGCGCGTCGAGATGATCGGCAAAGTGGCTGAACTCCTCCACCACGATGTCGTCCAGGCTGCGCAGCATGTTCTCGGACTTGCTGAAGATCTCGGCAATTGTTCCTTTGCGCGGAAAGCGCTTGTCTTTCTCGTTCAATCCCATTTGGGAGCGAACAAGCGCGATCAAATCTTCTGCGTCACCACGGTCTAAGATGGTAAAGCTTGGCTCCAAACCAATCGCTCGGCCATACCGCCGGAGCAACATGTTCGCCACGGAATGGAACGTCCCTCCGCAGACACGCTCGCTCCTCGCACCGATTAATTCGCCAGCCCGATCGAGCATTTCCTGCGCCGATTTTCGCGTGAACGTCAGCAGCAGGATATGTGAGGGATCGACCCCCGAATCGATCAAATACGCCACGCGATAAACGAGCGTACGGGTCTTGCCGCTCCCGGCTCCGGCGATCACCAATGCTGGCCCATCGCCCGCCGTCACCGCTGCCAATTGCTGAGGATTCAAAGCCGCCGCATAATCAATAGCCAACTTGCGCGGGGCGAGGTCATCCGACGCACGCTTCAAAATGTAGGGTGTGGCTTCTCGGGTCATGAGGCAAATAGGAGGTGAGTACGCTGTATAGCACTACAGAGGAGGGGGTTTCAATGATCCGCGCAGGTCATACTGCCCACTTGGAGGCCGGATAATTTCTCAGCTATAATGGGCCTTCGAATTCACTGGAGCACTACAGAGACTTATGGCCACGACGAAGACACCCTACAACCAACAGCTGCGCTCGCTCGCAGAACTCATGCTTGCCGTTGCAGGCGAATCGGTCACCGTCATGAAGAAGAACGCCCCTGCGCAGGCACTCAAGCTGAAACGTCAGGACGAATGGGGCCTGTATCTTGAGTTCATCAAGATCATGTTCAATCTGACCGATCGCCTCTCAAGCTTTCATATCCCGATCAAGGACCAGCCGGAGTTCATGAACGGCCTGGAGGATGCGGTGACTTCTCAACTGAAGACCGTACTGGAACCGGCCTTCGGTTCCAGCGTCGACCAGACGGAGATCATGCTCACGATCGGCGGAGCCGTCGCGGAAAGCCGCCAGCTCTACGAGCGCTATCGCTTTTTCATCAACGAAGAGAGCAAAACCAAACACGAAATGTTCGAGGCGTTCGGCGGGCGCGTCGCCGATGCCTTGGGCGTGGCAGGAAATCTGCAAATCACCTCGGCCGCGACACTTTGCGCCACGGCCATCGTGCCGGCGATTACTGCCATCCTCAAGGGGGATGCGCCGCCGGCTCCGGCCGGCACTTTGGCACCATCCTCCGAGAAAGCGCCTGCGACGAGCTCGCCTGCCGCGCCACGAGGTCAAACCGGAAGCGAGATCAAACTCATCAGCGTGATGTCGAACGTCACCGGCGAAGAAGTCGAAACGCGCTGGGGACTCCATCCGCGTTTCCGCCAAGACCTCAGCCCCGAAGAAGTTCAACAACTCACGAAACTCATGAATCGAGTTGCGAAAGTGCTTGGCGAACGGTACGCCACCGTGGCATTCTCTGATGAGTGGAATTCTTGGCATAAGGCTGGCCACGCCTGAATCGACCTTCACAGAGCGATCAGGCCATCTCTTCTCGCCGACATCGACTCCACCACTAAGGAGACCCAGTGGATACGACTCCGCCGATCACTGCACCGTCGAACCGCATCCCAGCCAGCCTCGTCCGGCTGGCAGAACTCTCTCAGAACCTTTGGTGGAGCTGGACGCTGGAAGCACGCCAGCTGTTCGAAGCGATCGACCCCACGCTCTGGTCCCTGACACACCACAATCCTGTCAAACTCCTGACCGACGTGAACCCGGAGCGGTTGGCGAAGCTCGCGGAAGATCCTTCCTATCTCAGGCACTACTCAGCCGTGCTCAAAATGTTTGACGAATACCGTGCCAACGGACGCAGCTGGTTCAGCACAAAGCATGGGACAGAGGTCAAGAGCGTGATCGCCTACTTTTCCGCCGAATTCGGCCTGCATACCTCCATCCCCATATATAGTGGCGGTCTTGGCATTTTGGCCGGTGACCATTGCAAGGAAGCCAGCGATCTTGGCGTCCCGCTTGTCGGCATCGGGTTCATGTATCCGCAAGGGTATTTCAAGCAGCGCATCACCGCGGAAGGCTGGCAAGAAGCGGCCTATGCTCCGTTCAATCGCGAAGACTCCCCGATCCACCAGGCACTGACACCGTCCGGCGAGCACTGCCGATTCAACGTCGATATAGGCGCACGGAACGTCACCGCCGTGGTCTGGAAAGTGCTCGTCGGTCGCGTGCCACTCTACTTGATTGATTCCGACATTCCGGAGAATAGCCCTGAAAATCGAGCCCTGTCGGCACGTCTCTACGGTGGCGACCAGGAAATGCGACTCTGCCAGGAAATCCTCTTGGGCATCGGCGGGGTCCGCATGCTGCGCGCGTTGGGCATTGCGCCCTCCGTCTGGCACGCGAATGAGGGCCACTCCGCCTTCCTCACGCTGGAACGCATCCGCGAACTCGTGCAGAAGGGTTTGTCTCATGCCGAGGCGAGCGAGCTCGTCCGTCAAAGCACGGTATTCACGACTCACACGCCGGTCCCGGCCGGCCACGACGTGTTTCCACACCATCTGATGGATCGGTATTTCGGCGGTTTCTGGGAACAACTCGGCCTCTCCCGCGACGAGTTCCTTCAACTGGGCGAGACGCCGGAGTCGCACGGGCAGGGTTTCAATATGACGGCGCTCGTCATGCGCCTCTCGGCACACGTCAACGGGGTGAGCCGGGAGCACGGACGCGTGAGCCGGGAGATGTGGAAACACTTTTGGCCGGGCCTTCCGGTCGAACAGGTCCCGATCCGGAGCGTCACAAACGGCATCCACGCACCAACATGGATCGCTCCGGAACTCCATCGTCTGTATAGTAAGTCGCTCAGCCCGGTCTGGACCGAAACCTGTGATGATCAAGCGATGTGGCAACGCGTGCTGGAAATCCCCGACCAAGAACTCTGGGCGGTCCGCCAGGCATTGAAACGCAAGCTGATGGCCTTCATCCGCGAACGGGCCCGCACCGGCTGGATGCACGGCCACATCCAGCCCTCACAAGTTCTCTCTCGCGGGACGCTCTTAGACCCCGAGGCCCTGACCATCGGCTTCGCCAGACGCTTCGCCACCTATAAACGGGCAACCCTCTTGTTCCAGGATTTCGAGCGGCTCAATCGGCTGCTGCAGGACAAGTGGCGACCGGTTCAATTAATTTTTGCCGGGAAGGCCCACCCGGCCGACGAACCAGGCCGTTATTTCATTCATGAGGTCCTGAGTTTTTGTCACGACCACAAGCTCGGCGGCCACGTGGCCTTTCTTGAAGACTACGACATGCACATGGCGAAGTACCTTGTACAAGGCGTGGATATCTGGTTGAACACACCGCGTTTCCCGATGGAGGCCAGTGGCACCAGCGGAATGAAGGCCGCCCTCAATGGAGCCCTGCATTTCAGTACGCTCGACGGCTGGTGGCAGGAAGGCTACAACGGGGCGAACGGATGGGGTATCCAGCCCTTGACCGGGAACGTCGAGGTGCAGGCTCAGGATCACCACGATGGCGAACAACTCTACCGCATGCTGGAACAGGAAGCCGTTCCGTTGTTTTATCAGCGCGATCTCGACGGAGTCCCGCGAGGCTGGCTCCAACTGGTGAAAGAAAGCATCCGGACCGTCGCACCGCAGTTCTGCACCGCGCGCATGGTCAAGGATTATGTCGAGACGTTGTATCGTCCCGCGATGACGCGCACTCCTTCCACATGGTAAGGAGAGTGCTCCGGCTGACGTTCTCTCGACAGTCTTGGCCGTTCGATGTTATCACTCCCTCCATGCTGATCTTCCTGCTCTGCTCACTGGTCGCCTTCGGCTTCTCGAACGCGGCCGATGCCGCGACCTCCTCGACCGCCACCACCCTTGAGCGCGAAGCCTCCGAGGCCTTCAACAAAGCGGAGTACGGCAGTGTTCTTAAGCTTTGGCAATCGCTGCCGCCGGAGACAACGCCATCGAAAATGCTCATACGGCTGGCCTTTCAGAGTACGCTCAAGCTGGGCCGGCCTGAAGAAGGGCTGGCTATCTATGAGCGCGCCGTCAAGAACGACCAGCCGGACGATCTCGCCTGGTTGCGCCCACTCGCCATCAGTTTCCTGAGCGCCTATGTGCGTGATCCCCAGGAATATATCCGTATCGCCGCGTATACCGCGCTAGCCGAGCTCGGATTGCCGGAGACCCGATCTCTCCTGGAGGATGGCTTGCTGGATGCGTCGCCGCTCGTTCGCGCCCGTGCTGCCGAGGGAATCGGCCGTGCAGGGCTTGCAGGAAAGTCCGGCTCTTTGCGGCGTGCGCTGCAAGACGACATGCTACCCGTGCGGATCGCCGCGATGACCGCCTTGAGCGAGGCCAACGTCGCCGACATCATGCCGCGATTGGTCGAAGTTGCCAGAACGGAAGATGGACCGGAAGCCGTCTTTGCCTACGCCGCCCTCTACAGGCTTGGCAAGCAAGACATGCTCGTAGATATTACCGGAGCCGCCACGCTTCCCGATCCCGAAACACGTATGGCTGCGCTCGGAGTGCTCGGGCGGCTCAAACGTCCATCAAGCCTGGCGGTTCTCAGCCAAGGCGTCTACGACCCGGAAGCTTCGGTACGCGCGTTTGCAGCCGGAGCGTTGGGGGAGTTCGGCCAGCCGGGAGCCGTTGCACCCCTCACCCATGCGCTCGGTGACGAGAATGCCCGCGTCCGAGGCGTGGCAGCCGCTAGCCTCGGACGTATTGGCATTCGAGACAATCGCCCGCTCCTGCAAGCCCTGACGCGCGATGCATCGATGCAGGTACGCGCCAGCGCCGTCGAAGGGCTTCTACGACTGGGAGACGCCTCGGCCGTCCTCATTGCGACGGATCTGGCGCGGCATCCGGATCCCTCCGTTCGCGCTGCAGCGGCACAAGCGCTGGGTGCCATCTCCGACAAGCAAGCCATCGTCGTGCTCCAAACATTGTTACAGGACCAGCAGCCGCAACCGCGACTGTTCGCGGCCAAGGCGTTGGGGAAAAGCACAGTCCCGGTACTGGCATTGCTAAAAAAAGGCTTACATGATTCCGACCCAGCCGTTCGCCTGACGTCGGCTGGAAGCCTCCTTCAACAGATCGACCGTCTCACGAAGCCCTCGCAGCGGCGGGGACAGAAAGGATAGTCATGTGGAAATTCGTCGGCATCGTGGCCTTAGCCCTCGCCTCGTTCGGACTCGGATATTACTTCGGGCAGCGCCCTGTCGGCACACTGGAGCAAACGGTCGGAGACCTTCGGCAGTCACTCAAACAAATGTCTCGTGACGTCTTGGATACGACGATGGGAATCGAGCGCGATCTGCGACGACGGCAGGCCCTCTTGGACACAAAGGCCCGGGTGGTGCAAGCGAAGTCGGATCTCTTTGACAAGAATTACGGCGAGGCAGCCAAGCAGTTGGCCGAGGGCGTCAGGGCATTAGAAAGCGCGCTGAAAGGAGCTAAGAAAGATGAGGCGACGCAGGCCTTGAAAACCGTCGCGGAGAGGCTGCAAGAAATCAGGCTCGAACTGTCGATGGGAAAAACGATTCCGATGAAGAAGCTCGACGAATTACAGCAGGAAATAGACCGGCAGTTGAACAAGTAGCCGACTAGTTCGTCGAGGCCGACTCGGCCGGCTGTTTCTTCCACTTGGCCAGAATCCGCTCCACCCGCATCCGCACCACCATATCAGGGTCCTTCATCAACGGCTTGATGGCGTTGCGTCCGCGGTCATCACCGATCGCCTCAAGCGCCGCGGCAGCGGTCAGCCGGGTGAACCAATCCTTATCGGCCAGCATTTCGATCAACGGTTCGATGGCGTCAGCGTGCTTGATCCTCCCGAGTGCCAGCACCGCCTGCTTACGAACCAGTTCATCTTTGTCCTTCAGGGCCTTGATCAGGCGCTCGAGCGCCGGCTCGCCCAAATCCACCAAGGCGTTGGTCGCATCATCCTTGAACTCATCGTTCCTCAGTTGCACCATGAGCGGGTCGAGGACGCGCTCATCCCTGATTTTTCCCAATGCGATGATCGCATACTTTCTGACATCCCAATCGCGCAGCAACTTGATCAACATCTCAACGGCAGGAGAGCCGATCTGACCCAGCGCATCGATGGCGACTTCGCGTACCTGCCAATCCCCGTCGCGTAACGCATTGCAGAGGGGTTCGACGCAACGCTCGTCACCCATTTCACCAAGCGTAATCGCCGCTTCACGACGCACCACCCAGTCGGGGTCTTTGAGGAGATCGATCTGAATGTCGATCTCGTCCTTGACCTTTTCCTCTTCGAGCATGACCGGTTCGGCCTGCTCCCCCGGAATTTCCGCCGCAGGAGCAAGATTGCCCGTCAACTCCGCCGCGACCTGGTCGGTCAATTCATCGGTCGCAATGTCCGAGCCGGGGGGGGTCTTCTGATCCTGTTCCTTGCGTGGTTCTTCCATGGTCAATATTCCTTATGACGCGCGCTCGACCAATGTCATCTGGTCATCTGCAAAATCTTGATTATCCTGCCGCCGGAGCTGCAACCTCGGCCGGCTTGCTGCCTGCAGCATGCTTCTTCCGGAGCGCCAAAGCCCGTCGCTTCCGCTGCTCACGCTTGAGCCGCTTGCGCAGCGCGCGCATCGCTGCATCCCCTTCAGGATTGCTGTGTCCTGCGAGTTTTGCTGCAATCTTTTTCTTCAATCGTAACTCATCCGGTTCCGTCGTTTTTTTCTTTGCCATCGACCTTCCGCCCCCCATGTATACCGCCCCTCAGAATCAATATCCGACCGCTCCATCTGGGAGTGGCCGGACAGGGCAGTCTAATCGAGAGCTTTGCACAGTGTCAACCTGATCGGAGAAGACGAGTAGGACCTAACTCAAGGCCAGAGCTGCGACTTCGGTATGCGCAGTATGGTCCGCAGCTAGCATGGCTGAAACGCGGCGAATTCGTCTAGCCATCCAGAGATCGCTCGGGAGGGCGCGAAGCGGAGGGGTCATGATCGGCGCTTCCTGTTCAGGTAAAGCACTGAATCCGAGTATATAAGGAGAGCCCCGGTTTAGTTCCGCATCCGACGACAAGAGCTGTTCTGGGCGGCGTTCTCCAACAATTTCAACTTGGACGATCGCCAGGCCTCCCCGCTCCATTCCCAGCTGGGTGGCTGCGGCACGGGATAGGTCAAGAATTCGGCCATTCACGTATGGCCCCCGGTCGGTAATCCGCACGTGGAGATGCTTGCCATTGCTCAAATTGACAACTCGGACCATACTGCCAAGTGGCATGGTTCGATGGGCTGCAGTCAGGCCCTCCATATCGAAAATTTCCCCGTTCGCGGCCTGTTTTCCATGGAACTGTTCACCGTACCAGGACGCAACCCCGCGATCCTTCATGCCTACATCGAATTGAGCCTCGCCTTTGGGAATCCAGGAACAAGCCCCTAACAAGGCCCCGGCACAGGCTACAAGGAGAAACAGGAGCGATCGGCTGGACTGCGTTGTGTGGTAAGCCATTTTCAACACCTGTGTTACTTGGTTGAACTGACAGAGCCGGTAAAGCTCGCCTGTCACGTTCAAGCTAAGCCCGGACGGGCCGTTCAACAATACCGAAGCTGTAGCCCCTACCCCTACCTTTGGCTGGATAAAAAAGGAGAGTCGCCGGGTGGAACTGAACACAAATACACCGGTGAGCACTGGACTAACTAGTCTATATATATATGGATAGGACCGACCGCGTCAACCGCCCTGACTGAGCCTCAACCTCCGACTCGGATCATTTCGGCCAAGACGCCCCTTGGCGTTTTTGCATAAGTCAGCCAAACAGATTCCCCCTCTTTGATCGTATTCAGCGCCACCCGTTTGTTGCCCCGGAGTATCTTAGTCTGAGCCGTCACCGTCGCTCCCACCGTCATATGGTTCCGGGGACCGAGGGGGGTCCTTACAACAATCAAAGGAGGGTCTTGGCTTAATGTCACAGCAATCACTGTACCTTGAACCTTGTAGGTCCGTGCCTGTCTTGCTTCGCTCGAAGGGGGTGCGAGAGAGGATAGGGAAAAAGACAAAACCGCAACAAAGGCCGTTAACCAGTAGTGGTGCCGCATCACGATACGTCGTTACATCCGTCTGTCCGCCCAGACGGTCAGGACTCTAGCAGGATGCCCGGATCATGTAAAGGTTGTGACCGGACAACGACTCGATATTGACTGCCTCCTGCCGCCTGAGTAAGATGCCGAACAGTTGTGCATCAGATGGCGATGACCAACCCGCCCTTGTAATCCCCGACGTCATCCATTCGACCGGCACGCATGCCTGCTATCTATGATTGATGTTCAACAGATCACGAAACGCTACGGGCAACACACCGCAATCGACCGCGTCACCTTCTCCGTTGCCAAGGGCGAGGTCTTGGCATTTCTCGGTCCCAACGGAGCGGGAAAGACGACCACCATGCGCATTCTCACCGGCTTTATGCCGCCCACTGAGGGAACGGCACGGGTGGCCGGGTTCGACTGCGCCGATCAGTCGCTCGAAGTGAAACGCCGTATCGGCTACCTGCCTGAAACCCCGCCGGTCTACCAAGAACTGACCGTATCGGAATATCTCCAGTTTGTCGGCAGACTTCGCGGCGTGGCAGGAAACGCCCTGAAGACGGCCATGGACCGTGAAGTCGAGCGGCTCGGGCTGGGATCCGTACAGCACCGGCTTATCGGCAACCTGTCGCGGGGCTATCGGCAACGCGTGGGACTCGCGCAGGCGCTGCTCCACGATCCACCGGTCCTGATTCTGGACGAACCGACGGTGGGGCTTGATCCGAAGCAGATCATCGAAATCCGGGAATTGATCAAGAGTCTGGCCGGTTCCCAGTCGGTTATCTTAAGCACACATATTTTGCCGGAGGCCACGGCCGTCTGCCAGCGTGTGGTCATCATCAGTGGCGGACGTATCGTCGCCGAAGATACGCCGGATCAACTCTCGGCGCGGCTGCGCCATTCTGAAAAGCTGTCCCTCACACTCTTACGCCCACCGCAAGATGCTGCGGCACTCCTCGGGCAGATCTCGGGC
>DATIFR010000052.1:0-25145 GCA_035455145.1 Nitrospira sp. | reverse complement strand
GTCTCAGGAAACCCCGTCGGCAGCAGCGGATTGGGCAATCCGGCGTTGGGATGGGCACTGACGTAGATCGGAGCGATGCGCGAGAGTTCGCCGATCAACGGCCGCATTTCCTTGGGGCCCAATGCGCAGTTCATCCCCACGCTCAACAGAGGCACGTGAGAGATGGAATTCCAAAAAGCCTCAACCGTTTGTCCTGTCACACCCCGGTTGCTCCCCGCTTGAATGAAGGTGACTGAAGCCATGATCGGCACTCGGCGCCCGCCGTTGGCAAAAGCCTGTTGGATCGCAAAGAACGCCGCTTTCGCATTGAGCGTGTCGAATATCGTTTCGACAAGCAGGGCATCGACCCCTCCGTCGAGGAGGCCTCGGACCTGATCGCTGTAGGCCGCCACAAGCTCTTCGTAGGTCGTCCCGCGCGCACCAGGATTATTGACATCAGTGGAGATGGAGGACGTTTTCGTGGTCGGGCCGATTGCGCCGGCGACAAAACAGCGCCGACCAGCCTGAGCAACCTGCACGGCGTTGACCGCACGGCGCGCACATTCCGCCCCGGCCTTGGACATTTCGTACCCCAGGGTCTCCATCTCGTAATCCGCAAGGGAGATGGCCTGAGAATTGAATGTGTTGGTTTCGATAACGTCGGCGCCGGCCTCGAGATACTGGCGATGAATATCCTCAATGATCGCCGGCTGCGTCAGATTCAGCAGGTCGTTATGCCCCTTCAGATCTTTTTTCCAATCCTTGAACCGTTCACCGCGGAAAGCCGCCTCATCCAGCTTGCGCTGCTGGATCATGGTTCCCATAGCCCCGTCGAGGATCACAATGCGTTCTCGAAGTAATGATTCCAACGCGGTCACCTGATTTATTCCTCCATAGGATCAGCCCAATAATAATATGGCCATCATACTGATAAGTCCCACCACCGGCAACCGATCTCATCCCCGCTACCTTGACAGAAAGGGGAACCGTCGATACGATGGCCCAACGGCTGGAGAATCACCTTGCTCCTGCATCGCCATTCACAGCACGTCTTCCGTTTCTGCATTGTTGCTCTGCTAGCTCACTTCTGCCTTCTGCCGGGTTCGCTCTTCGCCGCCCCCTATTTTGAAGACGGATTTCTCGGCCTTACGCAAACCGAGCTTCACGACAAGTTAGGCATGCCACAAGCCGTTCGCGACCGCAAGTCGGCTTTGCGCGTCTTCACGTATTATGCAATTACCGACTGGGACAAGTATTTCAGGAAGTTGGTTTCACCCGAAAACGGAGAGGATGTCTATACGTACAAGCGAGACGGCATCGAGGTTCGCTACTCTTTCAGCTATGCGATCGATCCCAGCGACCAAAGCGAGAATCGCCCGCTCTTTGTGCGGCTGGTGGATATCGAATTTTCCCCCGCCGTCCCGTTCAGCCAAGTCCCCTCGCTGGTCCCGGAGTTTCGCCCATCCAAGGAACCGGCTTCTCCCTCGTTTCGTTCCAACATATGGGTGCTGCTCTTCAAAGGAAGCTCCTCACCAGAAGCACGCTTCATCGTCAAGGAATCCGGCAAGGAATCGCTCGACTGGACGCTGGCCTACCAATTGTTTTCTCTTCAGGGTCTCCCCGATCCCCTCACGACCAGATCGCTCGTCGATCGAATGGAAATCAGCACCCAGAGCATCGACCTCGTGAAGCGGCGTCAGAGGCACACACACGATCCCATCATGAACCCCTATTCGGATGAGTTCTCCCAACAGCAGACTGTTCCCCGACCGGCTCAGGCCAAGAAAATCCCCCTGCCGAAGTATGCTGACTGAATGTAGGGAGAGCTTGCGAGCGGGAGAGCCCTACCGCGTGTCCTTCAGATGTTCCAGCTGCTTGGTTTGGATTTTCGACGCCCCTCCGCGGAGGACGTCGAGCGGACCATCCTGCGACAAGTAGATGAACACAGGTGTGACAAGCCCGAGCATCACTAGACCCCAAAGAGAGAGGAACCGAAGAACCTGACTGCGGCTAAACTGACGAAGCATGAAACAGAGCAATGCCAGCGAACCTGTAATGGTCAAGGCGTGCGACTGATAGGGGGAGAGGCCAGGCACATCGATCGTCGCCCCCCCGATTCGCTTGTCGGCCCCTTTGAGTAGGTCCGCGACTCCTTTCCCCGATTGGTTCAGCGAATCGGATTCTTGGTCAACAGTGATGACTCTTGCACGATACTGCATGGGAATGCGATCGTAGCTATCCGTGATCACATTCGTGCCTTGGTCATCGCGATAGGAATACAGGAGCTTGGCACACAGCACATCGTCGAGGAGCAGCAAACTGATCCCGGACAGCAAGAAGCCGGCGAGACAATTCGACCACCGAAGCCTGAAACTCTGCGTAAGCGAAATCCTCATAACAGTAAGTATAGCGCATGATTCGGATCTTATTGATTCATCAGGATAATTCGTCCGCCGAAGCTTGACGGCCTCTAGGAGAGGTTGTTACGATGCGCGAAGGAATATCATGGAACAACTCACGTCTGCCCCTGCAAATCCTGCCGCCTCAGCTGAGGAACCGGTTTCGTTCCTTCGCCTGCGACCGGTCCGTCTAGCGATATACGCCGGCTTGATCCTCTTCCTTCTCTTGATGGTCATCTGGCCATTGGTCACGCAAATGCGAGACCCGAATTTTCAAAAGCACATTGCGGAACACCGGGTCATGGTCGGCATGTCGAAAGAGCAGGTCCTGCAGGCCTGGGGGGGACCACAAACGATCAACACCACATTTACGAAAGACGGCATTCGGCAGGAAGAATGGATCTTTGAAGACTGGGAAAGCACTTCAGTGGTGAAACACCGCTATCTGTACTTTGAAGAAGGCACACTCATCGGAGGATGGTTTCAAGGCTCAGGGGAGCGCCTCCCGACACAAGCTCCGTCAAATCCGCACAGCCCCAAACCCGAACGCTAACGCGAATCCTCGGCTTCTTCTGAGACCTCGCGCACATCAAGCCGCAATCGCTGCAAGAGCAGTTCTGCACGGGAATAATCGTGCTCGTCAACCATGACGTGCGAATTCATTCCGGGAACCCCGGGATAGAGGCTGCCCATATGCGCATGCCGAATCACGTACTCGATTCCGCTTCCTTCGAGCAGGCTCTGCAGGACGACGAGCTCACCCAGATTGTACGGCTCTGCCAGATGCACGAAGCTCACGAGCTAGAGTCCCCCTCTTTCGACGAATCGGAGCGAAGCAAATCTCATCCGTTTCATTGCTTTTTCATCTGAAGACTCATACACTCTAACAGGTCATGGCGTCTCGGTGATTTGGACGCGCCGCTGTTTGCCAGGCCCTCCGGAAATTGTCAGCACGCGTTTCCATTCACGAACCTGGTAGACCGCCCACGCCGGTGATTGTCCCTTATAATAGGCATCGGGATCTTCTCCGCTGGCATTCAGATAGATCGGCTCGGTAAATCCTTCGTCCAACACGTAATCGAGCAGACACTCCGTGACGAAGCCCGAACCGCGAAGGGCAACATCGGCCAGCAATGAAAGTATGTCCTCGGGAGTCTGCACCGTCACTTGTTTCATGAACCGCCTCCGCGCTCGGATTGTAACGAGGCCCAGATCAGGAAGGCAACCAGCATGACGCGACCGCTCACCAAAAGCCGCTTTCAGGAAGAAATTCTTCGCATCATGGATCAAAAGCACCATTGGGCCTGGCCGGCGTTCGCCGACGGAACGGTCACCATCGAGCAATTGAAACGACATTTTCAGCAGGAGTATGGCGTGTACGTGCGGGATTTTCCGGTGCTCCTGGCACGCATCCACGGCCACAATCCACCCTCTACGGTCCGCCGCATGCTCGCAGAGAATATTTACGAAGAAGACACCGGCGGACTTTCGCTGGGCAAATCCCATCCCGAGTTGTTTCTGACCATGATGGCCGGCTTAGGCCTGCCGCCGCCCACGTTTGACCGCATCTCGCTCTTGCCGGCTGCCAGCCGCTACCGGGCCTGGCTCGACCGCGTGTCGTCTCATCGCGACTGGGTTATCGGTGCCGCAGCTCTGACTGTGTTCGTCGAAGGGAGTGTCAAAGATCGCAAAGAATTGGCCGAACCGTCGAAACCGAAGACCGCCGAAGAGCTTGAAGCCATCGTTCAACAGCACCCCTTGGTTCTCCACTATCATCTCTCGCCCGATGCAATGGATCTGATCCGCGCTCACCAGATGGTCGAGGCCGGGCACCGCCACGACGCCTACGACATGGTCGTGAATTATGCGACAACCCTTGCGCAACAGCGGGCCGTGTTGCGCTGTCTCAAGAAGTGCCTCTCCCTGTGGCATGCCTACCGCGACAACGTGGCTCGCGTATGCGGTCTCAAAAAACCTTTGCGATAGCCTTGCGTCTCAGAACGCTTATCCTCCTGCTGCTCTCAGTCATCTTTTTGCGGCCGGCCATAGGCTCCTCTCCGCCTGAGGGTATGGCGCTGATTCCGGGTGGCGAATTTTTCATGGGTTCCCCAGCCGGCACCGACGGGCTCCCGGATGAACAGCCTCAACGAAAGGTGTACCTCGGCAGTTTTTTCATCGACCGTTACGAAGTGACACATGAGGCCTATGCGTCCTTCGTCTCAGCAACCAAGCATCGCGTACCGGAAAACGCCAAGCAGGCTTCAACCCTCTGGAACTGGCAAGGTCCGATGGCGGGAATCGATCGACATCCAGTCGTCAATGTGAGTTGGACCGATGCGGATTCTTATTGCCGTTGGGCCGGCAAGCGCCTTCCAACGGAAGCCGAGTGGGAAAAAGCCGCGCGCGGGACGGACGGACAGCGCTATCCATGGGGAAATGAATGGGACATTCATCTTGCGAACAGCGCCAGCTTCTGGGCCGGACAAACGATTGAATTCGCCGGCGGCAACGATTGGGATGCTTTTTGGATCCGAGGCGACGGGGCCCGTCTCGCAAAGGAGAAGGGGCTCAATGGTGAAGTCTTAACGATGCCGGTCGGAAGCTTTCCTGAAGCGGTGAATTCCTATGGTCTCTATGACATGGCTGGCAACGTCGCTGAATGGGTACAGGACTGGTACGATCCGAATTACTATAAGTCGGCTCCACTGACGAATCCCACCGGTCCAGAGCGTGGAGCGATTAAATCAATGCGGGGGGGATCATGGCTCAAGCCTGCCATCAGCCTTCGGACCAGCGATCGTGATTGGGGCACGATGGACAGCAGGCCCAGCGGGACAGGGTTTCGTTGCGCTCAAGATGCCTATTAATGAACATCAGGCCTTGCCCGGAGACACGGCCCTTCGGACTTTTTTGATTTTCTGTTTATGGGGCTATAACGAAGTCCACTCGCTCGACGCGCACGAATGGCATGATGAGGCCGAGTCCTTCCTCATCATGGGAAAAGTCATACACGAGGGATTCGTCGGGAATCAGTTGTCCGGTCATCACGACGTCGACTTCAACCGTTTTGCCGGCAGCTAACTCTTTGTGCAACCGGTCACGTTGCAGCGTATCCACCAGTGCTACCAAATTGCTCGGAGCTTCCTCGGGCTTGAAACGAACCATACCCCATTTTGTCTTGATAAATTTCGGCCCAATCGCGACAGGGAAACCGCCGAGTTCAGGCTTGTACGGCGACAATTCCCCCGCCCACACAAACGCCAGGCGCCACGACAATGCCGGACGCCCCTCGCGCTTCGCATCGCGTTCCCTGTTCAGCAAAAAGACTCTGTCGTCATGACCCGGGTCAAGATGCCCATGGCCATAAAGCGCTTGCCAATCCGGCGGATCGCCGTCCAATTCGGCAAGAAACTGCTCGATGGCCGAAGATTCCACCAAAATGTGGGTGTCTGCCGGAAGAATCCGGTGGAGGGTAGTGATGGAGAGTTCTCGCAACACACCTTGTCCGCCGATTTCCACGGCCCATCCGTCGATTCCCGTCAATACGCAGAGAATCGATACTGCGGCAAGGACAAGGGTGCGCATACGAAGTCGCTAGTCGACAGCATGAGTCATTGCCTGATCGAAACCGGCCTGCAAGTCCACGGCGCCCGGATGATCTTTGGGTAATAGGCCTCTCTCCACTAGCAGCGCCACCCGTGGCGCGGGATCAATTCGTCGAAGCGCCTGTTTATTCAAGCTGGCCGTTTCAATCATCTTCCGGTAGGTCATCAACCAGGATTCGACGATCGCCCGTAACCCGGCATCAGCTGGTTTCATCCGCCCCAGCTTCACTTGATCAAGGAGTTTGATGAGCGGATCGGACTGAGAAATGGTCGCAATCGCTCGTTGCAGCGCGAGCTCGACGGAATCCATGATTAGTCCATCGAGCAGGCCCCGGGCCCGCGGGGATCGCCGCAACTACCGCAGGCACCTCCCCCGCCTGACGGTGCCCAGCCTCCCGTCGCACCGACACCGAACGCGGAGAACTGCTTTTCCAGCTTAGTGGCGTGACACTGGGGACAAGCGGCTTGAATCGAGCCTTGGATCAATAGTTCGAAGCGGTGATTGCATTCCCGGCACACATATTCGAAGATAGGCATAAGTTCCACTCCTTGTTGAACGCTCTATTATAGAAGCGCATGAGCGCACTTCGCAACGCGTGAGGATGATGATGTATCAGGAAGAAAAAACATTCACGCTCCGATTCAGTCTGGAAGCCTCTTTCCCGGAAGATTACGAGGGAGACGAAGACCGTCTCGCCTGGGTGCGCGAGTGGGAAACCTTCATGAAACCACAGGTACTCAAACAGATCTTTGAATCGCTTCGGCAATTCCCAACATGGACATCACACATCCGCAATCGCGGGGTCTCGCCAACAGATGAAATCGAAATCGTGGTGGCACGAGACTACGCAAAACCTGTTCCATTTACGCTCTCGTCATGACTAGCCCCATCGGCCTCTATCTTCACATCCCGTTCTTCCGCCAACGCTGCGATTTTTGCGCTTTTTATCTGGAGCTCTATCGGGAAGGTGCAGCGGAATCATTTCTCCGAGCGATGAGAACGGAAATCCGGCTGCAAGCCGAACAAGCGGGCATCAAGGGGCGACCCTTTCAATCGATTTACTTCGGCGGAGGAACACCCACCGCGCTCAGAGCAAGCCAACTCCTTGAGATTCTCGCCGACATACGCCGACACCTGCTCCTGGCTCCCGATTGCGAGATCACCGTCGAGGCCCATCCCGGCACAGTGACTCAATCGGACCTCTCGATATTGTATGAGGCCGGCATCAACCGCGTCAGCTTTGGCGCAGAGTCGATGCAGGACGACGAGCTGGTTCGCATCGGCCGACCTGCCCTCGCTCGTGAAACCATGGCGGCTGTCCACTGGGCTCGAGAAGCAGGATTCCCCAACATCAATCTGGATTTAATGTATGGCCTTCCGGATCAGACGCTTGAGAGCTGGACCAGCACACTCGGTCAGTGTCTGGAACTGGCCCCGGCACATCTCTCCTGTTACGCATTGACTGTAGAGGAAGGCACGAGGCTCGCCCATGACATTCGACATGGTCGATGCCAGGGTCCGGACGAATCGATCCAGATTGCGATGGAACAAACAACCCAGACCGTACTCAACGAAGCAGGATACCAGCAATATGAAATCTCCAACTACGCCAAGCCTGATCTCGCATGCCGGCATAATCTGTTGTATTGGACTCACGGCGAATATCTTGGACTCGGACCGAGCGCACAATCGTTCGTGCACGGCGTTCGGTTTGGGAATGTCCCGAATCTGGCCGCCTATCAAGCGGCTTTGGCTGAAGAAACTCTCCCGGTCCGGGAACAGACTGTACTTACGGAGGGGGAACAACTTCGCGATGCGGTGATCTTCGGCCTTCGGCTCATCCAAGGTATCCCGACACAACAACTGCGCACCCATGCATTAAACTACGGGCACGCGGCGACGTTGAAGGCCCTTAGGGAACAACAACTGATTGAAGAAGAAGGTGAGCGCAGCCGCCTATCAGCCCAAGGCCGCCTGCACGCCGATACGGTCGCTGATAAACTGTACTAGGCTGAGTGCCTAATCATCAGGAAATGAAGTGCGCCGTCCGCCAGAATGCCAGCCCAAGCCAGCCCATTCAACCAGCGCAGCGAGGAAGTGTTCCCATTCCAGTGATGGAGCAACGCGCCGAACAAGCAGAGTTGGGTGAGGATCGAAAAGGGGCGATGCAGGTTGGCCGAAACCAAACCTCGCTCGCTGGCGACAGCTGAGGCGGCTGCCAGCACATAGCAAGCAAAAGCCCCGATTTGCAACCACCGCGCACGAAGGTCTTTCTCACCTCGCACGACCAATACCAGCGCCCACGTCAAACAGACAATGACGACGAGCAGCAGCAGGGGGAATAGGGGCCACCAGACTTTGGCATCCAGCATGGGGGCGAACTCTAACAAGCCTTTCTGAGGAGGTCAACGAGAGGATGAACCTCCATTGACTTTTTCTACCACCAGGGTGGAGACTAAAACATCATTTTGGAGGCCCCATGCCCGTCAATATGGACCCAACCAAAAAGCGTCGGACGCGACAGGCCGCAGCTCCCGCTCAGACCGATGCGGTAGGCAATCCGCAAGCGAAGAACCAGTTTGGAGAAGAAACGGAAGAAGACCGGATCAAGGCTCTGGCCGATGCGGAGAAGAAAAATCTCTGGGACGCTACTGAAGTCATCGACATGGACACCTTCTAGAACACGCCTGGCAGTGCTAGGCAATCAGCCATCACCATAAAAACAGTAGCGGCTGATCCCTGAAGGCTGTGAGCGTTTATGCCGGCAAGAAGTAAAACGCAATCGCCAGCATCGTATACACACCCACCAGCATGACCCCTTCCATCCAGTGTGACTCGCCATCCATTGCGACAAAGCCGACGATCAGCACCGAGATCGTCACAGCTGCAACTTCGAAGGGCGTAAAAATAAGATCCAACGGAGCACCGAACAGATAGCTGGCGAACACCAAGACCGGCGCCACAAGCAGCGCGATCTGCAAACTCGACCCCACGGCGATCCCGAGGGCCAAATCCATTTTGTTCTTCATCGCCATCATGACCGCAGTCGAATGTTCCGCGGCGTTGCCGACGAGTGCGACAAGGATCACCCCGACGAAGAGCTGCGTCAGCCCCAGCGTCTTGGCGGCATGCTCCAACGCCCCCACGAGCATCTCGCTCATCACCGCAACCAGCAACGTCACCACAGTGAGCACGATGATCGACTGCGAACGACTCCAGGGTTTCTCTCCCAGATCCGTCGCATCGTGGGCCGCTCCGGCAAATACGTGCTTATGAGTTCGCAAGCTAAACATGAGACTAAAGACATAAATGGCGAATAACACTATGGAAATTTCAAGGCTTAACTCCCGCTCAATGGTGGGTCCACGATCTGCGGCCGTGAAGTGAAAGAGCGCGGGTATAATGAGACCGACGGCCGCCAAGAGCAGAAGGCTCGCCCCCATGCCTGCGGCAGTTTGATTGAATTGTTGCCGTTCATACTTGAGACCGCCCGCGAGCATTGCGGCCCCAAGAACGAGCAAGATATTGCCCAATATTGAACCGGTAAGAGAGGCTTTCACCACATCGTGCAAGCCCTCGCGCAGGGCGACCAATGCGATGATCAACTCAGCCGCATTGCCGAGCGAGGCGTTGAGGAGACTTCCCACCCCTGCTCCGACATGCGCGGTCAGGTGTTCTGTGGCCCGCCCCAGTAGACCGGCAAGCGGCACGATCGCCGTCGCAGCCGAGAGAAAGATCGCAAGATCATCGGCCTTTGCGATCTCCAGAGCGATCGTGATCGGAACGAAAATCATCAGTACGTCGAGCCAGGAAGAAAACATTTTTTTCATGGGGCGAACGTTAGCATGACCCGGAATCTTTGTCGATGAAACCGGCATCACCGCCACAGGTACTGTTCTATCCGTTTCATCTTTGCCACGAAGACACATTGGCCAAGCTCTTGTCGCGCTTCGCCACCGTGCATTTCCGCGACTTCATGGCGCTACAATTTACCCCCATGGTCGGCATGACATCCTTCGCCGACCGTATGGGCGACAGTTTCCCCGAACTTCTTGCTGCCGGACGCCTCGTCCAAGGCTACGACGTAAGCGGCCCGCTCTCGATCGAGGTCGGTGGCGCGATTGATCGTGACTTGCAGGATTCAACCTGGCGCGGGATCTTCCACGGATCCCTTACGACCGATCGTCGATTTCATCGCGGCCTCTTCGAAGCCCGCCATCCACTCTCTGAAACGAACAGCCGGCAGGAACATTTCTCCTTCAGCGTAGATTGGGTCAAACAACTCTGTATGAACCAGAAGCCTGATGATTCGGAACTCGAATATGCCCTCGCACTCGTCAAAACATCGGCCTCCTTGGTCTATACCTATCGGCTCGCACTGGCCCATGGTCTTCAGGTCGGCACGGATTCTGCGGCCCACTTTGCATTGTTCGAACGGACCAGTGCCCGAGAGCACATTGCACTGGCGAACCATCTCATCATGAGAAAAGGATATTAATCAGCCCGCGAAAGTCTGCTAAAATCCCGCGCTATGGTCGACTCTCCCACCCCCGTTGCGATCCCTCTAGCGACTGAGACCCCGTCTACCGGAACCGCTGATGGCCTTGAAGCGCGCGTCGTGGTCTATAATTGCGATTGCCACACGTACCAACAGGTCATTGCGCTGTTTTGCCAATGCATTCCCGGGATGACTCCCTCCAGGGCCTTCGAGCTGGCCTGGAAAATCGATCATCAGGGAGAGGCAATCGTCTTCGAGGGAACCTGGAAACAGGCGGAGGAAATAGCCGGAAAGCTTGCGGGGGGCGGGCTTCGCGTGGCGGTACAGTAGCGATCCGATTATTTTTTGTGCGCTTTTTTCTTGGTTCGCGAGCCGGTAGGTTTCGTCTTCTTGACAGTCTTGGGTGCCGGCTTGTGCACCTTCTTCTGACTCGACTTCGAACTCGGCGCCGGTTTGGAAGGCCTGAACCTCCCGGATTTTCCCGGCCTGTCTTTGGCCACGGACGCTTGCAGTTTATGCGTACCGGCGGTTCGATTGAGTTTATTGACCATCTCGCTGTTGTATACTCTGACTTGATACAGCTCGAAGAGTTTGGCCACCGCCTTCTGATCGCCTTTTTTCGCGGCGTTCAGGAGACGCCGCCGCTGGTTCATTTCTTCTTCTTCAGTATGGGAAGCCGCCCGTCGTTCCATGCCGATCCTCTCTCCCTTATCGTTGCAAGAGTCCCTTACCAACACTCGACCGGAAAAAATCGCAGAACTATATCAGAAACGGCCGCACATTGAAAATATCGATTGCGCCGGCGCAAGCCGCTCGACCGGCATTGAGTGGCGGTCGATGGGACGGGTATAATTCCACATTCACACTTCAGCGCTATAAGGAGACCCGATCATGGACAAGCAGAAACAGGAACAGCCAGATGTCGCCGATGACCCTCGTGCCCGCGAGTTGCTTCGGAAGGCGTTTGACAACACGGCTCGCTGGCAAAAGGACTTCAAAGGGTTCACCGCCGACCTCACTGTCAACTTGAACGGCAAAGAAACCCGGGGCCCCGTCATGGTGAAAGGCCCGCGCGAAGTCTCCGTCCAGCTTGGAAACGCCGATGTCCAGAAATGGGCGCAGGAACAACTCGGCATGATCGCCGTCCATCGAGGCCCCCGCAGTTTCGAGGAATCGGACGGTAAATACTCCCTCACGATGGAGGAAGATGGGCACCCGTTCGGCATCAAGCTCATCATCCACGGATCGAACTCGTTCTACCGAATCAAAGAAAACCGGATCACCCAGATCAACCGGAAAATGGCGCATCCAGGCATGCCTCCCTTCGCCTTTACGATCAATGTCGAAGAAAGTGCCGTGACCCAGGATCAGAAGAATCTCACGACCAAGTACAGCGTCTATTACTATTCGCCCACCGATGGGAAACTGAACAACGTGGAGAGCTTCACCGACACTCACGTGCGCGTGGGATCATCGGATCTACCGGCTACCCGGCGCATCATTTCCTATGAGAATGGCGAAGTCATTGTGAAAAATCTTACATTCACAAATCACCACCTGCTCTAAATGGATCTGCGGAAGAACTTTCCTCGAAGCATGCGCATCAAGCTTGCCGGTTATGTGCACTTGGCGCGCATGATCGACAAGTGCCGAGCTGTCCTCGCCGGCACCGAAGGCGAGTACATCTACCCCTGTCCTATGGATGAACGGCTCATGGACTACGCCGGTATTACCGCCGAGCAATTCACCGCAACCGTGAGAGCCATCCCCACCGATGAAGGCGTGACAGCATGGTTTCAGCAGGCTGCAAAGCCGCATAGCCCTGCCGAGTTGGAAGCATGGAACCAGAAGCTCCTGCTGCGTGGGCCGAGTTCTCCGGAGAGCCTGGAACGATTCAAGAAATACCGCGACGCCGTTGACCCCACACGAACCGATCTCACGGCCTGGTCGGACTTGCAGGATCTCGAAGAAGGTCGAACGGTACCAAGACGGTCTTAAGACAACCTGGCATTCTCCACCAGGCCCCATCGAGAACGGGGTCGGCCGGCCTCCCTAGTTGTTCCATCGGAAGATACTCACAACATTCGAGAAATCATCCGACCACACCCCGACCCATTTGACCTTTTTCAAGGGGGTCCACCGGGCATCCGTGGCGAGCGGACCTAACGCCTCACGGCGCCGTCCCATCACCACCAGATCGGCTCCGGACTTAAACGGGACACCTCTCGCAAAGTCAAATTGCTTGAGCGCCACCAAACCGAGCGCTTCCTCCAGGTTCCCCAGCACCGGCTCAAGCGCCAAATATCGATTTGAGATGTGAATGACCAAGAGCCCGTCGGGAGCCAGCTTCCGAAGATACATCTCCATGGCTTCGCGGGTCAGGAGATGCACAGGAATCGCATCGGAGGTAAAGGCATCCAGAATGACCATGTCATACGAGCCGTTTTCCGCTTCCTCCATTTTCAGCCGGGCATCACCGACCACGACACGCAGATCGACTCCTCGCGCCTTCGTGTCGCTGTAGTACGTAAAGAGCGTGGGGTCTTGAGCGATCTTCACCACGGCGGGATCGATTTCGTAATACGTCAAAGATTGACCCTGCTCGCAGTAATTCGCCAACGCAGCAATGCCCAAGCCGGTCACAGCAATTCTTTTCTTGGCAATCGGCCCGCTGAATGCGGCGAAGACTTGTCCGTACGGACCGGTCGGATGGAAATAGCTCACGGATTCACGCCGGGCTTCCGGTTCCATCCGCTGGATTCCGTGATTGATCGTGCCATGTACCAACTTGCGCACGTTCTTTTCCTTGGAATATTCCACTTTCAACACGCCGAAGAACGTGCGCGTTTGGTAAATTATCGGGTTTCCAAACCAGGCGCTGACAACGTTCGCCACCACCAGCACAACAGCCAGACTCAGTCCCAGGCGGAAAGGTCGTCCCACACAGAGGTAGCACAGGACCAGCGGAACGCCTGTAAAGATACATTCCCAGAGAAATGTCGTTTCCTCCTGCGACTGAATGAACCAAACAGATAGGCCTGTCACGATTGCGAGAGCAAGCACCCAGATCCAATCTCGAATCTGGCCATTTTCTGTCGCCAACCGGTACGGCGACCATCGCGCAGTTCGAAGCCAATCGTTGCTCTCCATGCGCGGCAGGATCAAGCAGGCGAGCACCATGGCGATCTCATACTCATAGATATCCGTAAAAACTAGCGGGGCAATCAACGCATTGAAGAGACCGCCGAGGGCTCCCCCAACGGACATGAGGAGATAAAACACCGTGAGTCGGTCCGTCGGCGGCCTGGTTCTCGCCAGTTCACCATGACAGACCATGGCCACCACGCCCAATCCCCCGAGAGGGAGGAATAGTTCGAACCAATAGGGCAAGCCTGGTGCGGCGGGCATGATGTCAAAGGCCATCACTAACAAGACCACCGGGAGGGCAATAATCATGATCCGGTGATTGGCCGCCGGCCATTTCGCAAACACGATGATGAAACTGAGGAGATACAGCGCCAAGGGAACGACCCACAGCAAAGGAATCGCCGCCACGTTGAGCGTGATATGGGTCGTCGCTCCGAGAAGCAGGCTGGAAGGGATAAAAGCCAGGACGATCCATCGCATGAGCGTGCTCGTCGGCAAAGGCGAGAGAGGAACCCTCGCCTTCGAGTCCTGATCGGTCGCCGTTTGCGTTCCCCTGGTCGTTTGAGCATGCCAGACAAACCATGCACAGATGCCGATGAGAACGACCAATGCACCGTATCCGAAACTCCAGAACGTCGTCTGCGCCAGTCGTTCTGAGCCTTTCAGCGGAAGCCACGGTTCGATCAACAACGGATATCCAAGCAGCGCGAGCATGCTTCCGGCATTGCTCGCGGCATATAGAAAGTACGGATCTCCTGCCGATGGATGATCCGTCCAGGAAAACCACTTCTGCAACAGAGGCGCCGTGGTGGAAAGCACGAAGAACGGGAGCCCGATCGCGACCGTCAGGAGCAGAAGTACCCAGAACACAGGATTCGACTCATCGGGAGGAGTCCAGCCCGCCGGAAGGCCAATCGGCAGCAGCAGCAGCGGCAACGCCAGCAAGGCAAGATGAACAGGGAGCTGCCGGCGAGGAGCCACGCGAGCGTTGAGGAGATGGACGTAACCGTACCCGGCCAGCAATGTCGCCTGATAGAACAGCATGCAGGTATTCCATACCGCCGGAGTCCCGCCCAGCATCGGCAGAATCATCTTCGCCATCATGGGCTGCACGAGGAACAACAAGAACGCGCTCAGAAAGATCGTCACCGACCACACTATCGCCATGCATTCCTCCGCTTGATGCTCACAACATCGCTCAGATTCTGGATCAGCAGAAAATCGATTGAACTAGATACAGGCTTGCAGACAGGACGTTGACCCGTGCCCGTGACCACAAAATCTCTGGCTCAACCTACTTGACCTTCGACGATGGTTGTCTATCATGATCGTGACTGGCAGAAGAGAACCCAGTCAGGTCGAAGAAACGCCCTCTTATCATACGTGTCCTACTTCTAGGTGGGCGGCTACTCTTCTCTACCGAAACCCTTCACCGCTCGTCCCTCCACCAAACCCGCCCCAGTTTCCGCCGAATCCTCCCTGCCCCGTTCCCCAATACTCCCCTTTTCTGATGCGGCTATAAGGATGGCGCATGTCCGGCCGACTGATCCACCAGAGAAACGAAAGGGCGCCGATGCTAGTGAAGAGCGTGATCCAGAAACCCACACCTTTAAAGTGAGTTTTCGAGAGCGATCCGACACGAACCTCCTGCGAGCGGGAGGCCAGCACCACGACCGTGCGATAGAGTCCTTCACCGAAATGGCCGAGATTGATCGAGGGATGAAGATATTCGCCACCGACCTGATTCATCACGGCCGGCGTAATTATCGGCAGCATCTGACGGCCCAGCGTCACGGCTGCCTGCCGTTCCTGCACGGCCACTAATACCAATACGCCGTGTTCCTGTTGCGTCGACCCAATGCCCCATTTTTCATAGATCGCGGTAGCGAATTCATTGGCCGACCCGAAAGGCTTGATAGACGGTACGGTCACGACAACCATCTCGACGCCCGTTTTACGTTCGAGATCTTGGCAGACGGACCGGATCCTTTCCTTCCAATCACCGTCGAGCACTTGCGCATAGTCAGACACATACCCGCGCGGATCCGGCAGTTGAATTTTGGGCCGGTCGTACGGAACAGCTTCCGCATGCCCACCGAACAACACCAGTATGAGGAGGGCAAGCCAGATCTTCATCGGTCACCGTCCGGCACGAGACCCGTCACCCTGTTCGCGAGCGCCGTGAGGGCTTGCAGATAGCGCCCGAAGAGGCGCGGGATTTCTTTTGGCCCAGGGGTAATTTGTCCTCGCTTGAGCAAGAGCGCATCGTGGAAACCCTGCAGATCCAGCTTGAGCAGTTCCGCCACGTCCTTGACCACCGCATCGGATTGATACGTCACGGCGCGCCCCTGTAAGCGTTGCACCCCTCGGAGTAGCGGCAACAGAGCGGTCACCGAGAGCGGCAAGAGGATGAGCGCCGCTTCATCGGTCGCGTTCCCCTCCACATAGCGCTGCCGAAGACGAAGTAACGCTCCGACCACACCCTGCCGCACCTCTGCCGCCAACCTCTGTGTGTCGACACGAAATCCAACGAATGGATCACGCCCACCCAACACACGATGCTGTTCCTGGATCTCGAGATATTCCAGCGGAAAGACGGAGGCCGACGAGCGCAGCTCCTCTTCCGTGAGGAACAGCGGCGCAACGATTTGCTCCTTGCTCCACCGTCGATGGATGGCGCTGTATCCTTTCAACAAGGCTTGATCATACGAAGACACAAAGAGGAGCAAATTCAGGTTCGACCGACCCTGCAAGAATTCGCCACGCACCGCACTGCCGTAGAGCAATACGCCTTCCAATTGCTCACCGATGAGACCTTTCACGTCCTTCACATAGGCGTACAAGAGGTTCTGCGTTTCCTCCGGTAATCCCTCGATCACACGTTCAGTCGTGCTCATGCTTCCTCATGAAGACATCGGATGGGAGGCTCTCCCGCTCGCTCGCAGATCCGGCAGCAGTCCCGCGGCAATGACACGATCTATCAGATTGAACGGCGCGGTCGGTCTCAACCCGGCCGTCGTCGAAAGCACTTGATAGCGAAGACGCGGGTTCCGATCCAAGGTTTGAAACACGCGATCGCGCAGGTACGCAACCACCGGATTCCCGGTGTTCCAGTAAAACACTTGCTGATCAGCCAAGCGTTGTAACATTGTCACATGCGGACGTCGAACAGTCTCGTACGGTTTCAGGCGAGCAGCGGAACAATCATTGTCCGCCAGACAAGCCGGGAGAAGATCCGCCAGCGCCATGGCGTCGACCATCGCCTGCATGCGTCCCTGCGATGCGTGAGGGTTCATGGCGTGGGCCGCGTCGCCGATCAGCACCGCTCCGTCAGCCACCCAGGTAGGCGTCCTTACGCGACCGGTCGGCATGTAAGCGGTCTGACTCCAATCGGTGAGATTCTGAAACAGCTTCGCAAACTGCGGCGCGATGTTCGACCAGGCTTGCTGCAGCGAGGCGATGCCGCGTTGCGTCACTGCCTCGTAAGATCCGCTGGGAATCATGTAGAACAGATAGACCTTGTTGCCGGTCGCGGGAAATAACCCGAGAATCTGCCGATGACCGACATAATAGAAAGACTCCGAAACCGGCTCCTCTGATTCCACGATGGCAATGAGGTAACCTTCCGGATAGAAATACACATCGGCAGGGATCTTTAAGGCTTCACGCACTTTTGAAAAGGCGCCGTCGGCGCCGACCACCAGTTTGGCTCGAATCGTTCGCGTACCCTCCGAACCTTGTGTGGTCACTCCGACAACTCGGCCCCCTTCTCGAAGCAACCCGGCGAAAGACGTTCCGTATCGAAGGCTGGCGCTGGGCTGCTGCTGGACGGCATCGACAATGGCGTGATGGGCCACATTCGGCAACGTCACGATCGCTCGATTGTACGGTGCGGGCAGGTCGCCATAATCGATCGAGCACAGGCGTTTCCCACCGGCTCGGCAGAAGTGAAAGTTCCGCACCGAGCGAGTCGCCTCAGTGGGCAAGGACTGCAAGACACCCAAGCGATCCAACACGGATTGTCCGTTCGGTTGGAGAATTTCTCCCCGCAATCCCTGCGGAGGCCCCTGCGCATGATCCAGCACGATCGTGTTGATACCCTTCTGAGCCAAAGCCAGGGCGAGCACCGCTCCGCCGCCACCGGCGCCGACAACGACCACATCCGTCTGTTCAAGTCGTTCTGTCATGGCGGTCAGTCATCGGTCCAGGCGCGATACCGCTCATGGTCATTCCACATGGCGAGAAACTTTTCGCGGGCCTTCACGGTGATCGCATGGTCCGTGATGACGTCCATCCGCTCATCGTTGTATCGATTGCCGCTCGTCGTGTGGTTCATGGAACCGGACGTGTTCACTTCGTCATCGATGACCACTTGCTTCAGATGCATCAACCCATCGTGTTGATTGACCTGGATGGGAATGCCGGCCAGACGAAGCGTGTGCAGCGCCGTGCGTTGCTTCACCTCTTGCGCACGCTCCTGGTCGGTAATGAAGCGAACGTCCAGGCCGCGCTTCTTCGCCGCGACCAGAGCCTCGACGGCGCGTGGAGACGTCAATCCGTAGACCGACACATAGATATAACGTTTGGCATGCTCATAGAGGCTGACGACTCGATCGAGCGGCGCATCTTCAGGTGAGTAGTAGACCTCGACCCCGGCGCCCCAGGCCTTTGGTTCCTGCGCCAGCAAGAGCGAACAGAGCAGCCCGCAGAATAGAAACCGGCTCCGGCGAGGAAATCTGGAGGTAGAGGCATCACGATGGCTCATTCGAGTTCGAACAACATCTTGAAATGTTCGTCGGTCGAATCCCAGGCCTGCGGCGCATTCGTGGAAAGCCAATTGCGCAAAAACTCCTTCTGACCCGGCGTGAGCAATTGCTTAATCTGATGCGTCCGTCCTTGTAACGGCTGAAGAAAGCCCACCCGCTTCTGGAAATCCAAGGTCGCCGTGCGGACATACATGTTGGTAAAGGCAGACGGTTTCTCGTCGTCTCCCTCACCTTGAATCCAAACGGATAAAAACTTCTCTAACTGCAACCCGACGCTATCCATTGCCGGGTCAGTCTCGTGAAACAGTTCGTTTTCGGATTCTTTGAGCGGCGTCGCATCGGATGCCCGAAACATGAAGTTGCGTTTCCACATGATGAACAAGGCCCTCCAAAAGGAGGCATAGTGGAGGCGCTGGAGGACCAATGTCAAGCAACGGACCGGCGCGAGCCGTTGCCTTGACAAGCCGGAAGGCAGTTTGTTACTCTGTCCAAATTCTTTAATCCCTGGGCCAAGTTAGGAGTTTTCATGCAGGTCAAAATTAACGGCAAGGCTGAGGAGTTTCCGGGGGGCACCGTTCTGGATCTCCTCAAGACCAAGAAAATCGAACCGCAGATGGTGGCAGTCGAGGTCAACGATGCCATGGTGGATCGCGAGCACCTTGGAACGATCCACCTCAATGATGGCGACCGCCTTGAATTTTTGTTCTACATGGGTGGCGGTCGATGACTATGATCTTGCATAAGGAGATTACCGAACTGATCGGTCGGACTCCCCTCGTTCGCCTCAACCGGCTTTCCAAACCCGGCTGCGCGACAATCTACGGGAAGGTCGAATTTTTTAATCCCGGCGGGAGCGTGAAAGACCGTATCTGCCTCAATATGATCAACGAGGCCGAGCGGCAAGGCAAGCTGAAGCCGGGCGGCACCATTGTCGAGCCGACCAGCGGCAACACCGGCATCGGACTCGCATTGATTGCGGCCGTCAGGGGGTACAAGCTGATCTTGGTTATGCCGGAAAGCATGAGCATGGAACGGGCAAGCCTTCTCTCATCCTATGGAGCCCAGCTCGTTCTGACGCCTGCGTGGGAAGGCATGAAGGGATCGATACGAGAGGCGGAAAGTCTGTTGGCGCAAAATCCGTCGTACTTCATGCCGGACCAGTTTTCGAACCCGGCAAATCCGGCCATGCACCGGATGACTACGGCGCCGGAAATACTCGACGCGCTGGATGGAAAGATCGATGCCTTCGTCGCAGCAGTCGGGACCGGCGGCACCATCACCGGCTGTGGCGAGGTCTTTAAGGAACGGAATCCCAATGTGAAGGTCGTAGCGGTCGAACCGGCCGGTTCACCGGTGCTGTCAGGAGGCGACCCGGGCCCGCACAAGATTCAAGGTATCGGCGCAGGTTTTATTCCCAAGGTCCTGAACAGGAAGATTATTGATAAGATTCTGACCGTCACCGACGACGAAGCCTATCAGACGGCGAAGCAGCTCTCAAAGCAAGAAGGACTTCTGGTCGGCATCTCGGCGGGGGCTAACGTCTTTGCCGCACAGAAGATCGCCGAAGAACTCGGCCCCGGCAAGAACGTCGTAACGATCCTGTGTGACACCGGTGAGCGGTATATCAGTATCGAGAAATACTTTAATATCTGACAACCATGGAATTCACCGAAGAACAAATCTCCCGCTATAGCCGGCACATACTGTTGCCGGAGGTCGGGGGAAAGGGACAGAAGAAAATCGCCAAGGCGAAAATTCTTCTTGTCGGCGCCGGCGGCCTGGGTTCTCCAGCCGCGCTGTATCTGGCAGCCGCCGGGGTCGGGCGCATCGGCCTGATCGACAGCGACGTCGTGGATCTCACGAACCTGCAACGCCAGATTTTGCACCACACCCCCGACATCGGGCGGCCCAAGGTGTTGTCGGGAAAAGAAAAAATCCAGGCCCTCAATCCCGACGTGGCCGTCTCCATGTATGAGGAGCGGCTGACCGCAGGCAATGCGATCAAGATCATCAACGACTACGATGTGGTCATCGACGGAGTCGATAACTTCACCGCCAAGTTCTTGATCAACGATGCCTGCTTCTTTGCCGACAAACCGTTGATTCATGGTGGCATCCTCCGGTTCGACGGACGCGTCACGACCATTATCCCGAGAAAATCCGCCTGCTACCGTTGCGTTTTCAAGACGCCACCGCCGCCAGGGCTGGTGGCCTCCTGCCAGGAGGCTGGAGTCATCGGGGTCCTTGCGGGTATTATCGGGACGATTCAAGCGACGGAAGCGCTTAAACTCGTGCTGGGTATCGGCCGCCCATTGACCGATCGCCTGCTGGACTTCGATGCACGTAAAACGCAGTTCAGAGAAATCAAAGTCAAGCGCAACCCCAACTGTGCGCTCTGCGGTGAGCATCCGACGATCACCGAGCTGTTCGACGATGGCGATCCGTTTGCAGGCTGTGCCGTACGACCGTAATCATTGACGTCACGAAGGTGGTGTGCCTATGGCCAAAATGAAAGCGCTAGTGTGCCGCGAGTGCGGGAAAGAATATCCGACGAAGGCCATTCACGTCTGCGAGATGTGCTTCGGTCCGCTCGAGGTGAAATACAACTACGACGAGATCAAGCGCTCGATCTCCAGGAAAAAAATCGGGGAAGGCCCACAGAGCATCTGGCGCTATGCCGATTTGCTCCCCGTCGAAGGCCCCAATTACCTTGGCCCGCATGCAGGGATGACACCGCTCGTGCGTGCAAAGAATCTGGGCGCGTACTTGGGCCTCGACGAGCTGTACATTAAGAACGATACCGTCAATCACCCGACTCTTTCGTTCAAGGATCGCGTCGTGGCTGTCGCGATTACCCGCGCCCGCGAGCTCGGCTTTGAAACCGTGGCTTGCGCATCGACCGGCAATCTGGCCAACTCCGTCGCAGCCCATGCGGCCGCGGCGGGCATGCGCTGCTATGTCTTCATCCCTGGCGATCTGGAGGCTGCCAAAGTTCTGGGTAACTTAATCTATAAGCCGAACGTGGTGGAAATCGAAGGCCACTACGATGACGTGAACCGGCTCTGCAGCGAGATCGCCGGCGAACATGGCTGGGCATTCGTGAACATCAACATCCGTCCCTATTACGCCGAAGGATCGAAGACGCTGGCCTTTGAAACGGTTGAACAACTCGGCTGGCGCACTCCGGATCAAGCCGTCATCCCCATGGCATCGGGTTCCTTGCTGACGAAAATCTGGAAGGGCCTGCACGAAATGAAGGCCGTGGGGCTGATCGATGAGGTCCGGACCAAGATCAACGGGGCGCAGGCCGAAGGCTGTTCCCCCATTTCGACGGCGTTCAAAGCGGGGCGCGATTTCTTCAAACCGGTGAAACCCAAAACTATCGCAAAGTCATTGGCCATCGGCAATCCGGCTGACGGCTACTACGCCTTGAAGGCCACTGCAGAGAGTAATGGCTCGATGGACATGGTGACCGACGACGAGGTGGTGGAAGGCATTAAGCTCCTGGCGCAGACGGAAGGGATCTTTGCCGAAACAGCCGGCGGTGTCACGATCGGTGTGCTTCAAAAGCTTGTAAAGAACGGGACGATCAAGAAAGGCGACGTCACCGTGGCCTATATCACCGGCAACGGGCTGAAGACGCAGGAAGCCGTGATCGATGCAGTGGGCAGGCCGGTTCGCATTCAGCCGAGCCTGGTCGCATTTGAAAAAACATTCAAGATGGGAAAGAACGGTGGTGGTGACGCATGATTAAGATTCGCATTCCAACCCCTCTCCGTCCCCTCACGAAGGGACAGGGCGAGGTCGAGGCACAGGCGAGCAGCATCGCCAACATGATCGAAACGTTGAACCAGTCGCATCCTGGCTTGAAGGACCGGCTCTGCGATGAGTCCGGTGAATTGCGGCGTTTCGTGAACATTTACGTGAACGAGGAAGACATTCGTTTTCTGCAGGGTAAGGAGACCTCGCTGAAGGACGGCGACGAAGTCTCTATCGTGCCCGCGATTGCGGGAGGCTGATCATGTCGCACCTACGATTCCACGTGCGGTTTCCGGAAGATAAGGTCAAGGAGCCGATCATCTATCAGATCGGCCGTGAGTACAACATCGTCACGAACGTGCGGCGCGCTGACGTGCGCGAAACCACCGGATGGGTGGATGTTGAAATTTCCGGTGAAACTGCAGAAATCGAACGGGCCATTGAAGGTCTTCGAAAGAAGGGTTGCGTCGTCGACCCGATTGAATTGAACGTGGTGGAGTAATAAATGGAGCTCACCGAGCAACAAATTCAGCGCTACAGCCGCCACATTATCCTTCAAGACGTCGGCGGCAAAGGGCAACTCAAGCTGAGCAAGGCAAAGGTGTTGCTCATCGGGGCCGGGGGGCTCGGCTCCCCTGCCGCCCTGTATCTTGCTGCAGCGGGTGTCGGGACGATCGGCCTGGTCGATGGCGACGTGGTCGATCTCTCAAACTTGCAACGGCAGATACTTCATTCGACGGCCACGGTTGGGCAACCCAAGGTCGAATCAGGCCGGAAGACCCTCCATGCCGTCAATCCGGAAATTACCGTCAACGCCTATCACCAGTTGGTTGACGCCGAGAACATCCTCTCCCTGGTTAGAGACTATGACGTCGTGCTCGATGGGTCCGATAATTTCACGACCCGTTTTCTGGTCAACGATGCCTGTTTCTTTGCCAAAAAGACGCTCGTCTCAGCCAGCATGTTTCGCTTCGAGGGACAACTCACCACGATCAAGCCGCATGCGGGATATCCGTGCTATCGATGCCTTTACCCGGAACCTCCTCCTGCGGGACTCGTGCCCAACTGCCAGGAGGCTGGTGTCCTCGGCGTCTTAGCGGGAACGATGGGGATTCTCCAGGCCTCTGAAGCCATCAAGGAAATTCTGGGGATCGGTGAAACGATCGCGGATAAGCTGCTAATTTACGACGCGCTCGACATGAAGTTTCGGAAGGTCGGCCGTCCGAAGGACCCCGCCTGCCGTCTCTGTGGACCAAATCCGACCATAAAGGATTTGAACAGCGACTACACCGTCAGCTGCACAATCTAGCCGTGTCGGATCTCATCATTCCCCAACAGATTCTTGACGACCTTGTGGCCCACGCACGGGAACTCGATCCCTATGAATGTTGCGGGTTCTTGGCAGGTAAGGACCACACCGTCAGCCACATCTATCGCATCAAGAACATCGTCAGTCTCGACGGAGCTGCCCAAGTCGCTTCATTCGACGACGCAAAGGTCCAGCATCTGTCCCGCCTGTCCCCCGAAGAGCGGGCAGAGATTGCCTTCATCATGGACGCCCAGGAGATGTTTCAGGCCGTGAAAGATATGCGGAAACTTGGGCTGACGCTACAAGTGGTCTACCACTCTCATCCGCATGATCCAGCACGCCCCTCTGTAACCGACATCAAGATTGCCAATGAGTGGGAAGAGAACTGGAGCCGCCTCAACCTCACCCTCCCGATCTATCTGCTGATCTCGTTGATGGACAAATCGAATCCGGACATTCGCGGCTATCGGATCAAAGGCGGCACTGTTGCCCCGGCGCAACTCACGACTCCCTAGTCCGTCCACACGATCGTCGACGCCGAGAATTTCAGTTTCCTTCTCTATGATTGAGTGCGATAATGGGCGCATTATCGACTCATTTAGAAGGAGTGATCGTTATGCCATTCTCGCGCACGCTTCTTCTCTCCGTCTTTTTCACCTTGCTCCTGGCAAACTCCTCCTCTGCCGAGGACAAGAGCTTCTACAGCCCCGTCATTAATATCGACAAGGACGCACACCGCATTCTGATTTCCACTCTCGGTTCGGTTTTCTGGATTGACGTACCGGAGGCCGCCCAACCGCATATGGAGAAACTGCCGCTTTCAGGACTGGTCGATTTTGTCGTGGAGATGAGAGGAAGCGGCCAAGCCCCCCTCCTAAAAACCTGGAAGGTAAAATCCGGGGAGTCGACCTGCATGTATTTCGACGGGAAAGTCTGCAAGTAGAGGCGCGCCGAGATCTGATCCCGCCGATTACTCCGAGCTACCCAGCATATCGTCAATCAGAGGACGATTAATATCCGTACAGCCTGGGCAGATGGTATCAAACAGGGCTTCATGATCCGCCACATAGTTCTTATGATCGACCAGCTTTTCAAGAAATACCTGATCATAACACGACTCGCAGAGCATCATCAGACCCCGCATCACTGACACCGTCTTGCGTCCGCTGCTGCCAGCCACGTCGCTATACCGATCCTTTCTGCATCGCCACAAAAAAATCTTCGGCCTCGAGATCGATCCCGCATCTGGCACATTCGTGCGGCTGGTCGGCCGGTGGAATCTGCAGCTCCGTCCGGTCTACCTGCCCGCGACAGACGTGGTAGAAGCGCCCGCGGGCATGTTCATTATCCAGTGGATCATTTTCATAGATCAAGACCATTTGCATCAGCCCCTAGGTTTGGAATTGCGCCTCATAGAGACCTGCGTAAACCCCGCCCCGAGCGATCAGCACATCATGCGGCCCATCTTCCACCACGCGCCCTTGCTCGAGCACAATGATTCGATCCATACCATGAACGGTTGAAAGACGATGGGCGATGACGATCGTCGTCCGCCCTCTTGTCAACTCGTCCAGGGCCTCTCGTATTTTGACCTCGGTTTCCGTGTCAATGTTCGATGTCGCTTCGTCGAACATGACGATTGGAGGATCCTTGAGCAGCACGCGAGCAATCGACACGCGTTG
>DATIFR010000051.1:0-25916 GCA_035455145.1 Nitrospira sp. | reverse complement strand
ACTCAATCTGAGTCGAAGCCAAGCCCACGCCGCAGGGGGAGGTCAGACGAAGTTCCAGCGCATATCGACACAGTTCATCGCGGCGTTGGGCGATCCAGGTGCGACCTCCGGGAGCGGCGCGCAATCGTGGGGTCTGTGGCCTCTGGACCCAGGTCCTCGGGGCGTCGAGCTGAACAGCTATACACGGTTGAAGGATGCCGGTGGCGTCGCCCCGGCGCGCTGGAAGTTCGACGGCACGGACTGGTGGCTGGAGGAACACCGCTTGATCATGGAGCAGCCGACCTTTCCGCTCCCTCCCGGCAAATACGTGGTCACGGGTAACCGCGAGGTGACGGCTGTGCTGACCATTCATCCCGCCGACAGGAATGGTGATAGGCGCTGGGAGCTCGATAAAGGCGCGACGCTCTACGACGTGACGCACCTGGGCTGCCGCTCCGCGCGCTATACACCGGCAGCGGTTGGTGGTTCGTGCTCGCCGGCAAACGCGCAGAAGACTGCGTTTCCAGTTGCGCCAGGGGGAGCGATGCCTCCGGTCGAGGGCTGCACGAAGCAGGACTATGCGGTTCTCATCGTGATCGGCGTGGGCGTGGAAGACTGAACGCCGGTGACGACGGACTACAAGGAACGCGACAACACCTTCACGGCGGGTCGCGCTGTGTGACCACTTTTGTGACCAGACTAGGCGGGAAGGGAAAGGAAAGGACGGGAAAGGATAGAACTAATGGAACGCTTCAAGCTAACGAGATTGCAATCAATTTGGGGGAACCGTTGCAATAGCGAGCCTTATCCAAAATGGCTCTTTCTCCCTCTTAATCAGCGGGTCATAGGTTCCCTGTCTGTTCTCAAACACTTTGCTGCTGGCTTCCGCGCCTGGAGCGTAATGAAAGTCGCGGCCTATTGCCCACTCGACGTCCAATGAGATTTGACTGCAATTTATGCTGTAACACGTGACAGACCGTCACCATTGGAGCATATTTGGACAATACCGATGGTCAATCGGTAATTGCCTCCAGCACAGGTGAAAATATGGCCATAAACGAGAAAGCATGGACGGATCGATGCGTGCCCCGCATCCCATTCCAGGCTTCGATCAACTATCTCACCCCTGAGATAATGGCGAAGGGACTGGTGATCGATGTCTCACGAGAAGGGCTTCAAATCGAAAGCCAGGAACCGGTTCCTATCGGGATGCGACTGGCGCTAGTCCTCTATCTCTCTAACGACCAAGAGCCCGTCATGATTGAGGATGCCACAGTGCAGTGGGCTATCGGAACACACTTCGGCGTAAAGTTTGTCAAATGGAGTACGAACGCCAAAGCCAGACTTAACAACTTGTTTTGGACAGGGATTCAGGAGAGATGCCAATCCTTATTGCATCTCATGACTGAGGCGGCCAAGGCATCGCCTCTCAACGCATAGTATCGACCGTCACAGGAAGCTATTCATCGCACCCGCAAACCCGCTCACCCTGCCTGTTCCCGCCGATTGAAATCAAAATGCACGCAAGTCAGATTAGCGAATGAGTGAGGAGTAAACCTTTGTGGCTTCGTTGCGTTTCTGACTATCTCGCGAAGCGATGTCCTGTTGGTGTTTAACGATCATTATTTTGATTTCGAACGATCCAGTTCGTCGCTTTAATGCCTAATCGCTTCTTCATGCTGTCCCATATCCCCGTACACATATCCTAAGTGATATAGGCTTCCCAATTATCCGGATCGAGCGGTATAGCGGCTTTCAATACGTCTGCCGCGCGTCACAAAAAAATAAACCACTTATATGTTCCAGCCAATTCAGCACTTCCCGACGTGCCATTCTCTAAAGCCATGGCACTCATTACAAAAACCTTTGAACGCGACGTCACGTGATGATCTCTCCGCGGCGAAGGGGGCGAATCTGCAAAAAGTCTTGATGCACGGGAATGCAGTAGCCGCCGCGGCCTGTGGCGAAGTGAGCCTGCACATAGGCTTCCACCTCTCGGCGGGCCGGTGCGCATTTGACCTCTAACAGATTGAGCATGAATTCGGCGACAGCGTAGGTCTTCTCTAAGTCCGGGGTCACCACGTGCGCAGGATCGAGGGTCGTCATGACGTCGTACAGCTCTCCATGCTTCACGCGAAACGCTTCGGCGGTCCGGCGTATTTCAAACCGCTGTCCGTAAAAGTGATGAAGCATGTTCATGCATCCGGTCTCACGGTGCTGCAAGACAACGATGGTGACGCCGTCGGGTGACATCCACGACACCAGGCGTTCGAGATGACAGAGCCACTCTTCGGGCGGAATGTAGTACAGCGTGTGTGAGCACAGTACCAAATCTCCCCGAGCAGTGGGTTGAGCAGCCATAATGGGCTCATCGATCACTTCCACTTCGGCCGTCGGCACCGCCTCCTGCAGCTGCTTCACCAAAAAGATATTCGGTTCGATGGCGATAGTGCGTTCAAAGTCGTCCGCGAATGCCCGAGTGACCTCGCCATTGCCCGCGCCGGCGTCAATGAATACCTTCCGCGTGGAAAGACCATCGACAATCTGCTGCAGCCAGCGTTTGGCATTACGCTTTTGGTCGGTATGGTCTAGGAAAGTTTGAAAGGCCTGTTTGTAGGCCTGGCCTTGAGAATCAAAGACCTGGATACGTTCTTCATTTGTCATGAATCACTCATCCAAGCCTTCCGGGGAGGCTAGGATAGCCTATTATGGTTTCGATGTCTCGGCCAATAAGACGTTGGAGTGCCAAATTTGTGCTAAAACTGTGCAGAACGCATGGCATCTAATAGAAACAATTGAATCAACAGAAACGTCTGAAACTACTGATTGTACGGATAAAACGGGGAAACCTTCGTAAAATCAAGCCGCTAGTAAAACTGTCCCTCCACACTTTTAAGGCGAGGGCCTCGGGGAAGACCACCGTCGTCGCTTCGACCGAGGGGAATGTGACGATCCCCAACCGCGAGGAAAAAGTCGGGTTGAACGTCTACCGCAAGAAGTCAAAGGCTTCGCGTCAGTTTGTACGAGGCGAACCACGGAGGCGTGCCGATTCCACCGTCGTGAGGCAAAGCAGAATCGGCACGGTAGGCGATGCTTCTAAGGTCGGTCCGCTGGTATCGGTGCTGACGGCGACGGTGTCGTTGCAACAGGATCCCGATCCAACGGCATGGGCTCGATGCGCACCATCCGAGCATGCTGTTCTACCGGCACCCGTCCTGCCGCGCTCGCGGTTCCCTGCAGCAAAATGTCGACAACGAGGGCGTCCGCCGTGGAATAGACGCGTTGTGCTTCCTGACGTCCCATCAAGACATCCGTGGTCAATCCCCCGGCCTGACGCTGGCCGCTCATCGCTGTCTTCATGTTTCCGAAGCGTTGGGACAAATCCAGGGTGGCGGCCCGCTGCAGTCTATCTCGTAATTGGTCATCCACCAATTGCCAGTAGCCGACTTTGATGTCGTCTAGTGCGACCTTGGTTTCGTTCGCCATCTGGAGATCAGATATAACGATGCGGTTCCCTTCGTCGATCAGCTGCGGTGTGCCCCAATAGTACAACGTGCCGTTTAAATCCCCGCTGGTGTTTACCGCAAAGAGGACCCGGCCATTCGCGTCGGAGACGACTACCTGCTCCACCAAGATCTTGTCCTTAAAGGTGGTATCGAGCCTGACCTCGTGATGAAAGAGGCGGTCCTGCAATTGGTGATTCAGCACAGCATAGGGAATCGGCACACTGAGCAGAACATTGTATGGCTGTCCTTCGGCCATCGCGGCTGCCGTCGAACCCACCTGCACCTTGACCGGTGTCACGGACGGCTGCTTGCAGGGTGACTGATAGATGGCGACAGGTGTTTCCCTGGCCAACCCCGAGATCGTCGTCTGCTGTGCCGGGCCTTTCAGCGAACCGACGGTAAATTCCTTCACTTTGCCGTACAGACAGAGTTGTGTGTTCGCCGACGCCACGGTCATCGGCATGGGCTCATTTAACCGCTCCCATACGAGATGAATCGGTATCGTATATCCTGCCTGTTCGATAGATTGGGCGATCTGCTGTTTAAGCGATTCCTGCTTGATCAACTCGGCCATCTGATCTTTCACAGGAAGGTTGAACATATTGCACTTGCTGTCGCTCTCTGGCTTTAAGCTCACCGTCGTCTGGATATCGGTCATCGTGACGAGGAGTTGTTGGTCCTGTTCCCGCAACATCAGTCGTCCCGTCCCCTCGAGTATTGGATAGAGGGGATCGAGCCGACAGGCTCGCGCGGCGGTCGATTCGATCTCCCCACGGTAGAATGCCTGGAATTTCACCAGGCCGTCTTGAATTTGGACCTTCGGTTCACCCTCTCGAACGAATCTCCAGCGATAGTTCGCTGCGAGCGGGTGATTCGTTTCGACAAATTGGTCAGGCACCGCCGCTTGAATGGCGCGCTGCACCGGGCTGAGGTCGACCGTGAGTGTCACCGGCAGTACAGATTCGGCGGCTTGCAGCTGCTTGCGACTTGCGCTGAGCGGCTCAATGACCGGGGGTGTCTTGCCCAATTGAGGCGGCGGCTGTGGTCTCGTGTTTGCCGGTGGAATCGTATGGCTGCATCCGGCAATGATCGCGAGCATCGGGATTAGGAGAGTGAGCGCTTTACATGCCGTGTAGTTCGGGTTAGGTATCATTGTTCGCCTCCTTACTTCAGAAAAATGTGCAAGGCATATACCGATGCGGTCTTGCAAGAATGTCGTAGAATTCTGGCCTTTCTGAAGCCTTGTCATGGTTTTTGCAAGTGATAGACCACATCTTATCCATCCATCCAGAGATGCGATGAACGCACAAGTTTTTGAGATGTTTGGAGATTAGGAAATGATTCAGACTTGCTTATTCTGTCTTTATAGCAATCAGCAGGGGTGCAACTTGTTCTCCACAAGACAATCTGTCTTGGCATTAGCAAGTTCTTCTCTGCATTGAGGGAACTCAAAAAGACATGCCAAAGCGAGGAGCAGAAGAGGGAATTCCAATGGAAGATGCACAAGGGCTGATTCGGACAAATGCACGAATGCCGCAGGAACATCTCATCTCATCCCGAGATGGGCAGGACGGACATTACATACTGATGGACCAGTGCCAAGGTCTTCTTCACAAGTAAGAAAGGCAGCCTCCTATGACTACAGCCGCCGAAGTCTTGATTGACCGATTGATTGATTGGGATGTCTCGGTGATCTTCGGGCTTCCCGGCGACGGCATCAACGGCATCATCGAAGCGCTCCGTACGCGGCGGGACCGGATACGATTTGTTCAAGTTCGCCACGAGGAGTCGGCTGCCTTCATGGCGTGTGCTTATGCAAAATACACCGGGCGACTTGGAGTCTGTCTTGCGACATCGGGGCCCGGCGGCATTCACTTGTTGAACGGACTCTATGATGCCAAGCTCGATGGGCAGCCGGTCCTTGCACTTACCGGGCTCCATTTCCACGACCTGATTGGGACGCACGCGCAGCAGGATGTCGAATTGGACAAACTGTTCCTCGACGTGTGCGTGTACAACGTTCGAATAATGGGCGCGACACATGTTGAGAGCGTCACGGATCTGGCCTGCCGCACCGCCCTCAGTTATCGCGGAGTGGCCCACATCACATTCCCCGTGGATGTACAGGAACAGGATGCTCAACGGGATGGCTCAAAACGCAACGTTCCTCATCATACGTCCGAGCATTTTGCACGAAGTGCTCGACTGCCGGATTCACAGGACCTCTCACGCGCGGCGGATTTGCTCAATGCTGGCCAGAGAGTCGCCATTCTGGCTGGCCGAGGTGCGTTGAATGCCACAGATGAGCTAGAAGAAACAGCGGAGATTCTCGGTGCGCCGATTGTCAAAGCTCTCTTGGGCAAGGCCGCGGTTCCCGATGACAGTCCATATACGACTGGCGGTGTTGGACTGCTCGGTACCAAGCCTTCCCAGAATGTCCTCGAGCAATGCGATACTTTGTTGATGGTCGGGAGTTCGTTTCCCTATATCGAGTTTTTGCCCAAGCCGAACCAAGCACGAGCGGTACAGATCGACCTGAACCCGGCCCGCATCGGTCTTCGCTATCCGATCGAGGTCGGCCTTGTCGGAGATTGCCGCCGAACGCTGCAGTTGCTGCACCCCTTGTTACAGCCAAAGCAAAACCGCGATTTCTTGCAGCAAGCGCAGAACGAAATGGCATCATGGCGGGAGATGATGAAGGAGATCGGTACCAGGCCGGACAAACCGATGAAGCCTCAAGTCGTGGCCTGGGAGCTCGGCAAAAAGCTTTCGGCCAACGCCATCGTGTCGGCAGACTCCGGCACGATCGCGACATGGTGGGCGAGGCATATCCCGGCAAAGCGTGGCCAGATGCACTCGCTTTCGGGGAATCTTGCCTCTATGGCCAATGCGTTGCCGTACGCCATCGCCGCGCAAATTGCGTATCCCGATAGACAGTGCATCGCCTTCGTCGGAGACGGTGGCTTTTCCATGCTGATGGCGGAATTCGCGACTTGCGTCAAGTATAAGCTGCCGGTCAAGGTGGTGATCATCAAGAATAACTCCCTGGGCATGATCAAATGGGAGCAAATGGTCTTTCTAGGGAATCCGGAATTTGGATGTGATCTGCAGCCGATCGATTTCACGCTCTTTGCGCAGGCCTGTGGAGGAACTGGACTGAGGATCGATGATCCGGCCGACTGCGGCCGAGTACTCGCCCAAGCCTTATCCACACCGGGGCCGGTCATTGTCGAGGCAATCGTGGATCCATTTGAACCGCCGATGCCCCCCAAAGTGACGCTTGATCAAGCGGTCCACTTCTGGAAGGCTTTGGCGCGGGGAGAACCGAATCGAGTGAAGATCGCGATGACCGTCCTGTCCGACAAAGTGCGGGAACTCGTATAACAAATATGATGAGAAGATTAAGAATCCGGACGAGGAGTCTCGATAAGGAGGATGGTTCGAATTCATAACCACACTCCCGCACAAGGCATAAATATAGGCTCCCGTGAAATATCCACTGTCGGTCTGCTCCAACCTGAGCGCGGAATGGACGCAGGGAAGATTTCCCCGGAGAGGCGGTTGCGATGTCGGACGGCATTACCATCCTTTTCGTCGACGACGATGCCCGACAATATGAATTTTGCGTAGGCCAGCTCCAAGGATCCTCATCAAATTACCATATAGTTTTCGCGGCGACTGGTCGGGCTGGACTAGACATCTGTGCAAGGCAACCAATTGATTGTGTCGTGCTTGAAATTGATTTGCCGGATGTATCTGGCTTTGCGGTTTTGTCAACGTTAGTTCCGCGCGCCTCTCATCCCGAGATCGCCGTGATCGTACTTACAAGGTTACCCAATCCATTTTTGTTAGAACTCGCCATAAAAAGTGGCGCACAAGCTGCATTTCACAAGACGACGGTAAGCGGAGACCAACTCGAGAAGTCCATACTCAAGGCCATTTCGACCGTGAGAAAAAGGCTCAACGGAAATTTTAGTTAGCCCAGCAACTCCGTCACTTTTACCCTCAAGCGCCTTTTTCTATCCCAGGCAGAGCATCTATTGGCCCCTCTCCTTCAATCATCTTTTTTGCTACCACGCTGCTACCAGGACAGGACAAACCAGCCCCATCACCACCAACTGTGCCGGAGTCCTGTTCTCTCGTTTCCCGTGGGGATATGTTGCTGGTGGCAGTACTTACGGGATCTCGTAAACGGCAGGTCGCCAAATCAGAGTCACCGACAATTTGGGGTATTTCTCCTCAGACATAGGTCGTCAGTGCGTCAACTCATAACGCACGACTTTGAGGAGTTCCTCAGGACTGAAGGGCTTATAGAAGGTGTGGCGCGCGCCCAACAATCTGGCCCGTTTGAGCAGGTCTGGTTCTCCGTATACTCCTGTGATCGCAATGACCTTCACATCGAGAAACTCGCGCGTCAGCTCCACGATCATGTCGAGGCCGTTGAGGTCAGGCATGAGGATGTCAGCAATCACCAAGTCTGCTCGCTCCTGACGGTACAAGGCGATCCCGGTTCGTCCATCCGTAGCCTCCCTCACCTCATGGCCGTCCTCTTCCAGCACGGCACGAAGCAGCATGCGAACGGATTCCTCGTCATCGATCACGAGAATCTTCGACATGGTCTCCTTATGGTCGTCATGTCTCCCATCATTAGGAGGTGCGTTATGGCTTCTCCTTCATCACAAGAGCGCGGAGCCGTTCCCGCTGGGCCAGTCGAATACTGGTGAACTCCACGGCGAATTCCTGACCGTTCACCGATCGGACCATCGCCTCGTCGACTCGTAAGGGCCATAAGTAATCGGGGAGGAACACGGACAACTTCAAGAGCATTCCGGGCTGCACTGCAATCAGGGATGAGGCGCGGCAACCCCTCGTCGAAATATCCAGCAGGGTGCCTTCGCCTTCAAAGTCATCGTCGCCAAAGAAGAAGAGGCGGCACGACAATTCCGCCCGGCGTCCCCCACGATCTTGCACCACCGCCTTATCATGACGGTCTGTGATAGCCCCTTGTGTCTGTCTGGTCATCATCGTCATCTCCAAGGATCAAATGAATACTACCGTGTTCTAGAGACGGCGCATTCCCTGTTAGAGTTAACACGTAAGAGTCGCTCTGTCATGCTTTTCTTAAAACGGGGTGGACCATCGTCGGAGAAGTAGAGAAGCTGTGAGCTACCTCCCTGCCCTGATCCTTCGCACTTCTGCACGGATGACCTGGAAGGACTCTCCTCAAAACTGTGTCAGCCCAGGAATATACGCATTTCCCCACTCGGCCCTTGCGCCAGTGTTACCGCACTCCTAGAATTGAGCCATCCTTCGAGGCTCTCATGGCCTTCACGATTCAATCCTACCGTCGCTTTCTGCCGCTGTTCCACTGTTCAGGTGTTTGGTCACTGATAACAATCCTGTTATTGAGTGTAGAACCAGTGGATGCGGAGTGGGTGGATGTTGGTGGCAAAGTCGAAGAAGGATTGACTGTCTACACGGTATACGTCGATCCAGACACCATTCGCCGCAACGGGGACGTGGTGACGTTGTGGGCATTGTTCGACTACAAGACAATACAAAGCATAGTGGGTGGGCCGTGGTTATCTAGCAAAGCGCGAAGGGAATATGACTGCGTAAAAGAGCGCGTCCGGCTGCTTGGGTTCACGACTTTCTCAGGGAATATGGGAAGCGGTGAAGCGGTGTATAGCAACTTAGACGAAACCAAGTGGGAACCAGTGGCACCAGATAGTCTTGATAGAAACTTGTGGGAAGTTGCTTGCAGCATGAAGTGATCGCGCAATACACGAACGGCCAACGCCCCCGAACGTGAAACCATATCCACCGAGGAAGAGACCTACGACAAGATCAAGGAGCAGATTGTGGCGAAGCAGAAATAATGAGAAGGGAGAATCAACATGCTGCTCAAGAAATGCCTATCCCTCTGTTTGATCGCTTGTTTTCTCTACGTTGCTACTCCCATTCTTATTATGGCGGAAAGCGAACAAGTATTCCAAAAAGTCTCAGCGAATGGGCAGAGAAATCTGCGTCCGTTCACGGCGAAAGATAAGTGGGAAATACAGTGGGATGCCAAGGGCACACTGTTGACAATCACAATCTTCACCACCGATGGTAAATTATCAACCGTCGCCGCAACGCAGGAAGGACCGGGAAGCGGATCATCCTATCAGCCCAAAGGTGGAGAATATTATCTTCAAGTGAGCGGGACTGGGGAATGGACAATTACTGTGGTTCAGCTGCCATAAAGGCTGTGTAATGTCCGTTTGGTGACCTTGTGCTCAAGTCAGATCGACTGGATAATGACAGGGAGGATTCTCGTTGCTGCTTGATGTGGGAAACGCGAAGCTGGAGACGCTGGTGCTGCTTCCCGGCCTGGACGGGACGGAGGTCTTTTTCCGACCGCTGCTGGCGTCGTTTCCAGAGTGGGTCAGACCGCACGTGGTCTCCTTTCCACCAGCAGGCGCCACTGAGTATGCGGACCTCCTCGCGATTGTGCGAGACGCGGTATCAGCGATCCCAAGCTTCTATGTGCTGGGATCATCGTTTGCTGGGCCGCTAGCGTTGATGCTCGCGGAGGCAGAACCGGACAAGGTTCAGGGCGTGATCCTGGCCACGACGTTTGTGAGTCCGCCGCGCAGGATCTATGTGCGAATGCGGTTCACCTCAGTTGCGCCGACTATCTGGTTGCTTCGCACCTGTCGTCACATTCCCGCCTGGCTTTCCAGAGGGCCGACCGATCAGCTTCGCCTGGATACGGCGGAGATCTGGAAACGTGTGACCGCCCACATAGTAGCAGCACGCATTCGGTCGTTGCTGAACATCGATGCGCGAGAACTCTTGAGGAGGTGTCCGGCTCCGGTGCTCTGCATCGCAGGGAGCAATGACGGTGTCGTCCCCTGGCGCAATGTTGAGGAGATCGTCCGTGTACGACCGTCCGTGTCTGTGCGCAGGATCAAGGGCCGCCACTTCGCGATCTATACGAATCCGACGGCCACTATGGAGGCGATCACGGCGTTCATGGAAACAAAGAGTGTCCCGTAGATAAAGACCACTCAGATCTTGTTTAACCTGTATTGGCGGAGCAGATCACAATGCGGGTAAGTGATATTCGACCTCGTACAAGCACGGCGGGCCGCTCACTCCGCTTAGAGAGAATCAAGCGGAGGTTGAGACAAGATTGCAACAACCGACTGCCCTTGGGCCTCTTATGAGTAGCCTGGCTGGTGAGTGCCAGGCGGAGGTGGCTGTTTGGTTCCCTCCCGCAGCCCTTTTGTTATCCGCAAGAAGCGCAGTCTCAGACGATCGAGGTAGAGGTACACGACGGGCGTCGTATAGAGGGTAAGCAACTGGCTGACAAGCAAACCACCAACAATGGCAATGCCAAGCGGTCGTCGTAACTCCGATCCCACGCCTGTCCCCAGAGCCAATGGCAGTGCGCCGAACAAGGCTGCCATTGTCGTCATCATGATCGGCCTGAAGCGTAACAGGCAGGCCTCGTAGATCGCTTCCTCCGGCCGTTTGCCATTCTTCCGCTCCGTGTCCAAGGCGAAATCGATCATCATGATGGCGTTCTTTTTCACGATCCCGATCAGGAGAATAATTCCGATCAGTGCGATCATGCTCAGTTCCGTCTTAAAGAGGAGCAGTGCGAGCAAGGCGCCGACGCCGGCAGAGGGGAGGGTCGAGAGAATCGTCAACGGATGGACATAGCTCTCGTAGAGAATCCCCAACACGATGTAGACCGTGATAAGCGCGGCGAGGATGAGCAAGGGCTGGTTCTCGATGGACGCCTGAAAGGCTTTGGCCGCACCCTGAAAATTTCCCCGGATGCTGGCCGGCAGTCCGATCTCATGCATCGATTTTTCGATCGCCTGCACCGCTTCGCCCAGCGAAGTCCCCGGCGCCATATTGAAGGAGAGCGTCACACCAGGAAATTGTCCCTGGTGATTAACCATCAGCAGGGTGTTCGTCGGTTCAAAGCGTGTCACCGCGCTCAGCGGAACTTGCGCTCCCGTCGACGACCGCACATGAATCTCCTGCAACGTCGAGGGGTTTTGCCAGTATTGGGGGGCCACTTCCATTACGACGTGATACTGATTGAGGGGCGTGTACAAGATAGAAACTTGGCGTTGGCCGAACGCATCATACAAGGTGTCGTCAATGAGCTGCGGACTGAGACCGAGCCGCGAGGCCGTGCTGCGATCAAAGACCACCAAAGACTGCAGCCCTTTGTCCTGCTGGTCGCTATTCACATCGGCAATTTCCGGCAAGGTGCGTAACTGGCGTTCCACTCGAGGGGCCCACATATTCAGCTCGGCCAGGTCCACACCTTGAAGCGTGTACTGGTACTGGGCGCTGCTTGCGCGACCGCCGATGCGGAGATCTTGAATCGCCTGCAGAACGGTCGGCGCGCCCGGCACCTTAGCCAGCTTAGGGCGTAGCCGCGCGATCACCTGATCCACACTGATCTGCCGTTCCTGAAGCGGCTTCAGCGTAATGAACATACGGGCGGAGTTCGTGTTGCCGCCACCGCCGCTGAACCCTGTAACCGTCTCGACCGCTGGATCGCTTTTGATGATGTCCACCACCTCTGTGAGCTTTTGACGCATGGCTTGAAACGAAATGTCCTGAGCGGCCTGAATGTTTCCGAACATGCGCCCGGTATCCTGCTGGGGAAAGAAGCCTTTGGGGACGACGGTGTAGAGATAGATACTCACGGCCATCGTCACCAGCGTGAGGGCGAGCATGCCGCGAGGATGGTGCAATACCCACGTCAGACTCCGAGCGTATCCGCCGCGCATGCTTTCGAAGAGCCGTGCGATGAGCCGGTATGACCATCCGTGCGACCGGCCCTGGTCGGACCTCAGTACCCTGGCGCACATCATGGGCGTCGTGGTGAGGGACACGACGAGCGAAACCAGAATCGCCACGGAGAGGGTGACGGCGAATTCCCGGAACAGCCTGCCCATCATGCCGCCCATGAAGAGGATTGGGAGAAAGACCGCAACCAGCGATAAAGTCATCGATAAGACGGTAAACGTAATTTCCCGCGCCCCGCGGAGTGCAGCCTGCATCGGAGCCATACCCTGTTCACGATACCGGCTGATGTTTTCTAGAACGACGATCGCATCGTCCACCACGAAGCCGGTCGCAATTGTCAGCGCCATCAGCGAAAGGTTATCGAGGCTGTAGCCCAAGAGGTACATCACGCCGAACGTACTGATCAGCGAGACCGGCACCGCCACACAGGGAATAAGGGTCGCGCGGACATCCCGAAGAAACAGGAAGACCACCAGGATCACGAGGAGCACGGAGATGGCCAGCGTTCGTTCCACGTCGTGCAGGGATGCGCGGATCACGGGGGTGCGGTCGCCCACGATCGAGAGGGTCATGCTGCCGGGAATGGAGGCCTCTAATTGAGGGAGTATTGCCCTCACACGGTCGACGGTCTCGATGATATTCGCTCCCGGCTGCCGGCTGATAATGATGAGGACCGCTGGCGCCCCGTTCGCCACACCCATCGTCCGTAGATCCTCGACCGAATGTTCCACGGTCGCGACGTCCGACAGGCGGACAGCCCGCCCCTGGCGGTAGCTCACGATCAACGGGAGGTAATCCTCCGCATCGTGGAGTTGATCGTTCGTCCGGATCTCCCACGTGCGCGTCCCATCGGCGAGCTGGCCCTTCGGACGATTCACGTTCGTACTGCTCAGCATACGGCGGACGTCTCCCAGTCCGATCCCGTACTTATTCAGCGCCGTGGGATTCAGATCGACACGGACGGCAGGAAGCGAGCCCCCTCCCACATAAACCTGCCCCACGCCGTCGATCTGCGACAGTTTCTGCTGAAGGATGCTGGAGGCGACGTCGTACATTCGGCCCCGGCTCACGATATCCGAGGTCAGCGAGAGGATGAGAATCGGTGCATCGGCCGGATTGATCTTGCGATACGTGGGTCTGTACGGAAGATTCGCCGGCAGATCGCCGCGCGCCGCCATGATCGCAGCTTGGACATCCCGCGCGGCACCGTCGATATCGCGGTTCAATTCGAACTGCAGCGTTATGCTGGTGGAGCCGAGCATGCTGGTGGAGGTCATTTCCGTCACACCGGCGATGCGGGTGAACTGATGTTCCAGCGGACCCGCCACCGAGGTTGCCATTATTTCGGGGCTCGCACCGGGCAGATTGGCTGACACGCTGATTGTGGGAAACTCCACTTGAGGGAGAGCCGCGACAGGGAGGAACCGGAATGCCACGATGCCGACGAGCGTGACGCCGAAGGTCAGCAGGGTCGTCGCGACCGGACGTTGGATGAACGGTGCCGAGATGTTCATACCGTACCAGGAGTCAAGGCCTCGGTGGTGGGTGCGGAGGACCGACGGGAACGGCCACGGCGCGCCAATCGATCGAAAGCCAAATAGACGACCGGTGTGGTGTATAGGGTCAACGCCTGACTCAGGATAAGCCCGCCGATGATGGCGATGCCGAGCGGGTGCCGCAGTTCTGAACCGACGCCTGAGCCGATCGCCAGCGGCAGGGCTCCAAGGAGGGCCGCCATGGTCGTCATGATGATCGGCCGGAATCGCAAGAGGCAGGCTTCATAGATTGCTTCCAACGGCTGTTTGCCCTCTTTGCGCTCCGCATCGAGCGCGAAATCGATCATCATGATGGCATTTTTCTTCACGATCCCGATCAGAAGAATAATGCCGATCAGGGCGATCACACTGAATTCGGTTTGGAACAGCATCAACGCGAGCAATGCGCCGACGCCCGCAGAAGGGAGCGTGGATAAAATGGTGAGTGGGTGGACATAGCTCTCGTACAGGATACCCAGCACAATGTAGACCGTGACGAGCGCGGCAAGAATCAGCCACGTTTCGTTCCCCAGGGAGGCTTGGAAGGCCTGTGCGCTGCCTTGAAAACTTCCTCGAATGCTGGCCGGCAGGTCGATAGCCCGCGCCGTCCGTTCAATCGCCGTGACGGCGTCGCCGAGAGAGGTCCCCGGCGCCAAGTTGAATGACAGCGTGACGGCAGGGAACTGTCCTTGGCGACTGATCGTCAGCGGAGTGGTCGTCTCGGAGAACTGGGTAAACACATTCAGCGGAACCTGACCGCCCGTTGACGACCGAATATCGAGAAACTGCAGCGCCTGCGGGCCGTTCTGGAACTCAGGGATGACTTCGAGGATCACGCGATACTGGTTCAACTGTGTGAACATGGTCGACACCTGCCGCTGTCCGAATGCGTCGTAGAGAGTATCGACGATCAGCTGGGGTGTGATGCCAAGCCGCGAGGCCGTACTCCGATCGATGACCAGCAGAGAGGCCAGCCCCCGGTCCTGTTGGTCGCTGCTCACGTCGCGGAGTTCGGGCAGGGCCTGCAGGGCCTCGGCAAACGTGGGAGCCCATCGGCTCAGCTCCTCCGGGTCCGCGTCTTCCAGCGTATATTGATACTGCGTGCGGCTGATGCGATCTTCAACCGTGAGATCCTGCATCGGTTGAAGAAACAGCGTGATGCCTTCGACGCCGGCCAGCTGCCCCTGGAGTCGGAGAATGACGTCCTGCACACTCATCCGACGCTCAGCGATCGGTTTCAAATTGATCTGGATGCGCCCGCTGTTGAGCGTGGTGTTGGTCCCGTCCACACCGATGAAGGAAGACAGACTGGCGACGGCCGGATCAGCGAGGATCGTGCGGGCCAACGCCTGTTGGCGTTCAACCATCGCAGGGAACGAGATCGACTGGGCCGCTTCGGAAATGCCCAGGATCGCCCCCGTATCCTGCACGGGAAAGAACCCCTTGGGCACGATGATATACAACGCAATGGTGAACACAAGCGTCCCGATGGCGACCGCCAGCGTGGCCGGTTGATGATTCAGCACCCACCTCAAGGTCCTGCCGTAGGCCTCGATCGTCCGATCGAAGAGTTGTTGAGACCAGCGATAGACCGTACTCTGCTCCGATTGTCGCCGATGGTGCAGCAGCCTGGCGCACATCATCGGCGTCAGCGTAAGTGAGACAACAGCCGAAATGAGGATCGTGATGCTCAGCGTGACGGCGAACTCGCGGAACAGCCGGCCTACGACATCACCCATGAAGAGGAGGGGAATCAGGACCGCAATGAGCGAGATGGTCAGCGAGAGAATGGTGAAGGCGATTTGTTCCGATCCTTTGAGCGCAGCCTGGAGCGGCGACTCCCCCCGTTCGATATACCGTGAGATGTTTTCGATCATGACGATCGCGTCGTCCACGACAAATCCCGTCGAGATCGTGAGCGCCATCAACGTCAGGTTGTTCAGGCTGAACCCCATGAGATACATCGCCCCAAACGTGCCCACGAGTGACAAGGGGACCGCCGCTGCCGGAACGACAGTGGCAGACAACGTTCGAAGAAAGAGAAAAATCACCATGATCACGAGCGCGACGGCGAACATCAGCTCGAACTGCACATCATGCACTGAAGCTCGAATGGATGTTGTCCGGTCGGTGAGGACCGTCACCTGAACTGAAGAGGGTAATGCGCTTTGGAGTTGTGGCAGGAGTTTTTTGATGCGGTCCGCGACTTCGATGACGTTTGCCCCCGGCTGCCGTTGGACGTTGACGAGAATAGCCGGCACCTCGTTCATCCAGGCCGCCTGTCGGACGTTTTCCACGTCGTCAACCACCTCGGCCACGTCGGATAAGACGACGGGAGCCCCGTTGCGGTAAACGACGATGAGGGGTTGATAGTCACGGCTTGAGAGCAACTGATCCGTCGCATTGATGATGGAAGCCCGTCGCGGACCATCGAAGCTGCCCTTGGCCTGATTCACGTTCGCGGCAGCGACGGTCGCGCGCAGGTCCTCCAGGGTGAGTCCATAGGCCGACAGCGCCCGAGGATTTGCCCGAATGCGCACAGCCGGCCGCTGTCCGCCGCTGATGCTGACCAGCCCGACACCGGAGAGCTGGGAGATTTTCTGCGCGAACCGCGTCTCGGCCAGGTCTTCGACCTGCGGAAGCGGCAACGTATTCGATGTGAGGGCCAGAGTCAGGATCGGTGCATCGGCCGGATTGACCTTGTTGTAGACCGGCGGGTTCGGCAGATCGCGCGGGAGGAATGTGGAGGCCGCATTGATGGAGGCCTGCACTTGCTGCTCGGCGACATCCAGGCTCAGATCGAGACTGAATTGCAGCGTCACAACCGAACTGCCGCCGGAGCTGGTGGACGTCATCTGATTCAGTCCGGGCATCTGTCCGAATTGCCGCTCGAGCGGCGCGGTCACCGAGGAGGCCATGACGTCGGGACTGGCACCGGGATAAAACGTCAGCACCTGGATCGTGGGGTAATCGACCTGGGGAAGGGCCGAGACCGGTAGCTGCCGATACGCCAACGCGCCAGCCAGCAGAATGGCGACCATAAACAGCGAGGTCGCTACCGGCCGCAAGATGAACAGGCGAGACGGATTCACGGTCGTGGCCCTCGTCGCGGTTTCTCAGATCCAGCCGGTGAAGTCTCAGGCTCTGGGGCGGGCTTGTCGCTCTGATTCCGGGCCTCGACCTTGCTGCCTTCACGGAGCTTTTCGGTACCGTCCACAACGACCAGTTCGTCAGGGGACAGTCCCTTGTCGATCGACGTGTTCTCGCCATGAGCCGTGCCGATCGTAACCGGCCGGACGGCCACCGTCTTGTCGTCTTTCACCACGTACACGAACGTTCCCTTCGCTCCCCGCTGGACGGCGGCGGACGGGATGATGGTGACGCCGTGTTTCACGTCCAGCAACAGGCGCGCATTGACGAACTGATTCGGAAACAGCGCACCATCTTCGTTTGGGAACACCGCTTTCAGCCGAACCGTGCCTGTATTTGAATCGATCTGATTGTCGACCGTCAGTAACGTACCGGTGGCCAAGAGGTGTTTCTGTTCCCGGTCGAACGCCTCGACGGTGAGCTGCTGACCCGATTTAAGGCGTTCCAGAACGCCCGGCAAACTGTCTTCTGGAATCGTGAAGATGATCGTAATCGGTGTGAGTTGTGTAATGACCAACAGACCGTTGTTGTCGTTGGCGCGAACCATGTTGCCGGCATCCACGAGCCGTAGTCCCACCCGCCCGCTGATCGGGGCCGTGATATGGCTGTAGACCAGTTGCAGCTTGGCGTTATCGATCTGGCTTTGATCGGCTTTTACGATCCCTTCCAGCTGACGCACCATGGCTTCCTGGGTATCGAGTTGTTGCTTGGGAATAAAGCCTTGTTCGAGCAGCTCTTTGTACCGTTGCAAGTCCAGCCGGGCGTTCTTCAACTGCGCCTGGTCACGAGCCATCTGCCCTTCAGCCTGATTGAGTTGGACTTCAAACGGCCGCGGGTCGATCTGCGCCAACAGGTCGCCGCTGTGCACGATCTGCCCTTCTTGAAACAGCACCTTCATGAGCTGGCCATCGACCCGGCTCTTGACGTTGACGGTATTCAACGGCACGACCGAGCCAAGTCCGTTGAGATAGACTCCGATGTCGCCGGTTTTCGCGGTGGCCGTCACCACAGGAAACGCGCGTGCTCCGCTCGGCACTTGACCCGCACGCGACGGCTCTTCGCCCGATTTCGCCAGGAGGGCGTACCCGCCGAGCGCAAGGAAACAGGCAGCACAGAGCCCGAACACCCATCGTTTCAGCATCGTTGAAAAATGAATGGAGTCTGCCATGGTGTCTTACTCGTTTTGTCTTGCCACGCGCGACATGAGCTTACTGCTGTGTACGTTCTTTTTTCTTCGCTTCCGTGTAGTCCCGTGACGCCTGCCAGCGCTGTTGGAGTTGGGCATACATCCGGTCCAACGCTGGCTGCTGCTCTGCAGAGAGCTTCTCTTTAAGTTCCGCGATTCCGCGGGCCAGGATCTGCTCTATTTCGGGTTGATGCGCGAAGCGCAACTCGAGAATACTCACATGGGCGCGGGTCACAATCGGCTCGATCTCGGCTTGCTGTGTCGCGGAGAGCGATAGTTCCTGCGTGAGCCGTTTCATGATCCGCTCGTGTTGGGCGGCTGGGCCACGCTCTCCTCCATGGGCGCGCTCTCGCTCGTGATAGAGGCAGGTCCCAACCACTCCGGTGAGCATTCCTGCTCCGAACAGAACGACCAGGCCAGCCCATAATTTGACTCGTGACATGGTACGCGCCTCCTCTTCCCGATTTCCTACTCCCCCAAGAGCGGGGTCGATTCGAATTCTTCGGCCAACGACACGGCGCTCTCTCCTGCAGTCGTTCGAATTACCGCGACCGTAAAGACGGTCACGACCAGAACCACTGAGGCAGCGATGGTTGCTGTCCGCCAGACAAACTGGTCAAGAGCAATCGAAGGACTCCACCAACCGCTCTCACATGTCGTTTGGCGAATATCCCGCATCACGTCCTGTGTGAGACGGGCCCTTTCGACTGGAAGGTCTGGCCGAGCCCGATAAGTTTCGATCAGGGCACGCTCGAGGTTCTGCAAGTTTTCATCGTTCGATGCCATTATGGTTCCCTCAGTGACGGTTGATTAGAATCTTGCGAAGCGCCTGCCGAGCCCGATGCGCCCGCACCTTCACGTTGATCACGCTCCAGCCCAATAATTGTGCCGCCTCACGCACAGAAAGGCCGTCGAGATGGACCAAAGTCAGCACCGCTCGATTCTCCGGAGATAATTGGGCCAGTGCCCAATCCAGTACCTCTACCGCCTCACGTGTCCGCACCTGGTTGTAGAACTGGTCTGCTGATTGGGCGGCCAGCATCTGCTCAATCCATTGATGGTGCTCGTGGGTCAGCGCACTGACTGGCACCTCTTCGCGCGATCGCCCCCTCCAGAAATCGTAGCAAGTTCGGACAGCAATGCCGGCGAGCCAATGATCGAATGAGGTCGAGCCCGAGAATTGCGCCAACCCGAAGTACGCTCTGACAAATACATCATGGGCGATCTCTTCTGCACGGTCCGCTGGCACCCGACGACCGACGATGCGGATGACATGGCTGTGGTATCGGCTGATCAGGTCGGCAAATCGGTCAATCTCCCCCCGCCGAATACGCTCAAGGAGGTCCCCATCGCCCGGCTCGCTTTTGAGACCAGTGAATGCTTCATCCGTCATCGGCAGATAGAATCCCGCGAGACCCAATGGCGCTGTCATCACCGAAACGCCGCTCATCATAGCACCATTACACTGCACGATATCCTGTCTGCCGCGGGCACGTTCGGGCGGTCAACTGGCCGATGGGGCACTTTCCATTTCACTTATTTTAACTCCGGAGACATCCGTGCTCGCTTCAATTTTCTCGGCTTCATTGATTCCTTGCTCAACCTCAGCTCGCATCATGTGGCGTCGATCATGCTGCCGATGCTGTTCCCACAGAGCCTTTTGCTTGCCCTGTTGCTCTGGCGTCAGAACGCCGATGAGTTCCCGTTTCGCCCTGATGCTGATAATACGGGCGGTGGCCTCAAGGGCTTCGTGTTCTTTGACCTTCGCTTCGATTGAAGATAGCTCGGCTTTCTCGTCCCACAGCAGCGCACGCAGTTCCCGTCCGCTGACCAGCACTTCTGCCTCGGCACGAATGCCGGCTCGATCTGCGTCGAGGGCGACAGCGCGTAATTTTGTGACCTGTTCAGCGGTAAGACCCAGCTCCTGCTTATTTTTCAGCAGATGCCGCAGCATGTGAGCACTCACACCACTATGCCCATGCCCTCCATGCCCTGACATAACGTGACTGGTGCCACTGTGACGCTGGCACTGGCCTGCACCATCCGCCCAGGCGAGAGGGGAAATAAGCAAGGCGGCTCCGAATACCGTCCCGAAAAGAAGATGCGCGTCAATTCTCATGTTGTTCTCCTTGGTGAAATAGTCTGCCAATCTCAACGGATCAGAACAGTTCCTTCTATGTCCTAGTCGCAGCAGGCACTGAAAAGGTTACAGGGGGGTCTAGAGGAGCCTTCGCAACACCAAGCCCCTGAGAAATCCACATCTTGGCGCGTTTGAAGCGAGGGCCCTGAGGTTTCGTCCCTGGTAGCTCACCACAGTTCTCTCAGCTCGGTGAACCGATTTCATCACTTTCGTTCGACGGGGTTGCGCAGTGAGTTCGTTCCACTGCCTATGTACCTGTGAGCTCGCATTCTGCAGCTTCGTCAATTGCCGCGGGATTCCACTAGCCGCACTCGCTGTACCAACTCCGGGGGGTTGACGGGGCATATTGTTCGCACTAGACTGAAATGGTTGCATTTTTGAAAGGTCCCTATGGCTGAACTGCGGGTTATTAATCTGATAACGAACTCCTCGAGGAGATCAGCGGGAACGGATCGTCTTCCGATCACCGTTCACCTCGCGACTGGATTGGAAAAGATCGGGTTGGCGATGAAGAGCCGCACGTGGCGTCGGGAAGGCCGGGCAGGACTCGGTCCTCTGCAACGTCAGGTCTTGGCTCTTCTCCGTTCCAAGCCGGATCAAAGCGCACAGGTATCTGCGATTGCCGAGGAGTTGGTCGTCCGCTTGCCCACCGCGTCCGAGGCTGTGGCGACTCTTGAGCGGAAGCGGCTTGTCAAGCGCCGACGTTCCATGCGTGACGGGAGGATTGTGACCGTGGAATTGACCGCGCGGGGCCTGCGAGCCTGTGCGCCCGCAGGAGGTATGCCGAATCACCTTGCTGCTGCCGTTGGTGCATTATCCACGCATGAACAGGTTTCGCTTTTGAAAAGCCTCATGAAAGTGATTCGTGCGCTTCAGGATCGCGGAGAAATTTCGGTCGCACGAATGTGCCTTTCTTGTCGATATTTCCGCCCACATCAATATGAAGATGCCGAACAGCCACATCACTGCGATTATGTGAACGCGCCATTCGGCGATCAGGCGTTGCGGCTGCAATGTGCTGAATATGAACCGGCTTCGGTGTCGCAGGCCCGCGACTTGTGGACCAAGTTTACAGGAGACGCACAGGCAGCTGGTTGACCGGGCACAGACTCAAACCTACGTGAGAGACATGGTGAGTCAATTGTTAGAAAGAAATGCAGCAGGAGCAGGTATTCGACGGCCTTCCGCTCCCTCAGCCGAGGAGTGGCTTGGGGCTGAATCGCATATGCCCAATCTCCGTCGTGAGTTGCGTCAACGAAATACGCCGGCCGGCGGCAATGCTGGGGCCTGGATGGCAGGAGCGCTCTTTATGGCTGGATTGGCTGTGGGAAGTTTCGCCGCCCTGCTGATCATTCGATCCCGACGAATCCTCTAGCGACCGGGTTCCTCAGTTCGATCGTTTCCCATACAATGCGCCATCTTCTTCGATCAGCATGAGCAGCTCGTCCAGTGCTGATTGAACCGCTTCTTCAATTGGATCTCGATCAGACGCGGTGACCCACCGAACGAGCGATCCCACCGCTTCTTTCTGGGCCAGATAGGATTTCTTGGGTGGCTTGCCGGATGGCCCGAGGTCGGATTCCAACCGGATGGTATAGCGATATTCCCCCCGTGACCGCATCCAGAGCCAGGCTTTGATGGTCAAGGTCAAGCTTCCCTGGTCTTCGCTGACTGAGGAAAACGTACGGCGATTGTGAATATAGTTGATCGTCGCAGTGCGAAGATCCTTCGCCGGCCACTCAAGAAGCGTGATTCCAGGCATATGGTCTGGTCCCTCCATGGCAAGAAACGGTACTTCAACTCGGAGGGATTCTGGGATCGGCGATTCTGAGCGAAGCGAAGGATTCGGGGCCACATGTATCTTGTGGACGCAGCCACCGACAAATAAGCCTATGAGGCACAGTAGCGAGAGCGTGACACGAAGTTCGAAACGATGGGAATTCACGGGTTCGACGTAGAACCGATCGGCGGATTTACGATGTCCAAATCCTTGAGGGCGCGCGCAGCCTGTTCTCGATAGGTACGATCGGTTGGATTGGTATAGGTATTGACCACCCGTTGATAGGTCGCACGGGCCTGTGGGTACTGCTTCTTGATCGCAAAGTACTGGCCGAGCGCCAGCCAGTTAGCAGCAGCTGCTTCGTTGGCTGTCTTCATGAGAGCGAATTCTCGTTCTGCTTGAGTGGTGCCTTGTTGGGCAGCCCTTTTTTTGACCGTCTGTGCCATGTCACTGGCCATGGCTTCAATCTGCTCGTTTTCACGGATAGCGGAGTCGACCCGGTTGGCTTTCAAATGAGCATAGAAAGCCTCGACATGGTCGTTAATGAGATTGGCGCGTTCCTGATAGGTGTCGTGTGCACAATGGGCCAGCAGCAAGCTGCTGATGAGAACGAGGGCTCCTCCCCATGAGGCGCGGGTCAATGGTGCCATCATCTTCTCTTCTCCTCTCAGGCGCGGTCCAGACGCGCATTATCCTACTCTATCTGAGGGAGAAAATTCGACCGGTGAATGCACGGGACTGTCGGGACTCTAGTGACACCCGGGGTTCAAGTATGGTACAAGTCCAGCTCGTTTCATGCGACTTTCCTCCTGTCCCCATCGTCTAGCCTGGCCTAGGACGTTGGCCTTTCAAGCCAGCAACACGGGTTCAAATCCCGTTGGGGACACCAGCAATACTACGTAACCCGCATAAATAGCGGCGATTTAGCCAATAGCCCTTCACTGAACTGTAGCCCTTATCAACCTCAGCTACGGTTTTGGGAGGGGCTATGTCTACAGTTTTTCTTCATCCGACCGCAAGACGTTCTATCGGCGTGTTCAGATTCCGAAGAAAATTAGACAGCACTTCAAGGGCAGGGTAGAAGTATGGCGGTCACTGGAACCTGAGAAACGGGCTTTCATGTTCTTCCATGCGGAGGCCAGCTAGGGGGGTAAATCGAATCCCAGCCCTCGTGATAGGCTCTCAGATTTTTTTGCATTTTTTTTGAATCAATCGATGGCCCCCCAAATACACGTATTTAATTACCCCCATTCGGCCCTATTGCTTCGCTGACAGGGCACTCCTAGAATTTGCCTCCCTACGCCTGTCGGGGATGGACATGCGCCTCATTCAAGGATCATCCAGCAGCCAGCATTTGCGGGGTGAAAGCATCAATTCCAAGAGGAGGTTTGCCCTTGAAACAGCAACATGTGGAACACGTGCGATTGATGCCCTGCCTCGTATTTGGTTTCATCCTCGTTCTGTTATTCGCTTGGCTGACCTCCCTGGTCCACGCGGCCTCGCCCATCACGCAGTCCGGCCTGAACACACGGGTTAGTGACCCCTTCCTGACCGCAGGTGGCAAGACTCAGTACGACATCACGGGTGGCACCAGAGCGGGCACGAATCTGTTTCATAGTTTCGGCGATTTCAATGTTCCAACAAACAACATCGCTAATTTCCTCAATACACCCATCAACGGCGTTTTCCCCGAAACTTCCAACATTCTCGGCCGTGTGAACGGCGGTAATCCGTCGGTGATTTTTGGGATGATTCAAATGACCAACTTTGGAAATGCCAATCTTTTTTTGATGAACCCGTACGGCTTCCTCTTTGGCGCCAATGCCACCGTGAACGTTGGAGGGATGGTGTCGTTCACCACGGCGGATTATCTTCGAACGCAAGGGACCGGTGGAAACGGGATCTTCTATGCCGACGCCGCACAGATGAGTGTATTGACGAGCGCCCCAGTGGCGGCCTTCGGATTCTTGGGCTCCAATCCAGCCGCGATCGCCGTACAAGGAAGCACTCTGACAGTTACACCAGGCCAATCGATTTCACTCGTCGGTGGGAACAAAGGGTTTGCCTATACCGATCCAGATACGGGCCTCGTCGCCCCTGCGCCCGTCCCAGGTGGAGTCACGATGACTGGGGGCAAACTCTTAGCTCCAGGTGGACAGATCAACATTGCGAGTGTTGCAGGACCTGGCGAAATCTTCGCCGTCGATTTCATGCCGACAGCGGGCACGACTATGGGGAACATCAGTCTCTCCCAAGGTGCCCTGCTGGATGTTTCGGCTGATGCAGCCGGGACGGTACGCATTCGAGGTGGGCAGTTGGTGATGGATACGGCCCTCATTTCGGCGGATACCATCGATGCGAATGGAGCTCCGGTCGCGATCGATATTAACGTCACGGAGAATGTTTCTGTTTCAAACACCGATGTTCCTGCTTTAACCGCAAGAACCACAGGCGCTGGCAACGCAGGCGAGATAACGATCTCTTCTAATAGCATGGATGTGACGAGCACCTTTAACGAAGCCACATTCTTTTTTCCAGTCATAGACACACATACTTCCGGATCAGGAAACGCGGGGAATGTCAGCATCAACACTGGCAATCTCACTGTGACGGGCGATCCCTTTGGAGCATCATGGTTCATTGATAGTGGAACTAGTGGCCCAAGCCCGGGCCGTGGTGGTGATGTCTCAATCACGGCGAACACGATTGACTTTGAAACCACAGCGATCAATACCGGAAATCTGTTCGCGTTCTTTTTGGGTGAAGGTGGAGCGGGAACAGCCGGAAACGTCACCATCACTGCTGACAAACTTCAAATGAACTTCTCCCAGATTGTTACAGACTCCAATGACTTTGTGACCCCGATTGGGACTTCCGGGGACATTACCATAGCGGCCCGTGAGGTGAACTTGTTTGGGACCGGCCTCAGCACGACGGCTTACGACCACAGTGGAAACATCAGAATTACGGCGGACCAATTCATTGCCACTGAATCTCAAATCCAGGCAATCACCACTTTCCGATCCGGCGGGGAAATCCGGATCACGGGTAATGTCATCGAGTTTAGAGAAGGGAGCAACATCGCTTCGAGCACTATGGCGGACGGTGATGCCGGGCCTATCATTATTAGTGCTTCAGATCACGTTGCATTTCTGGAAAGTTCACCGGGTGGTCGCCCGGGTGGCATCTTCAACAACTCATTTGGGGATAGGGGTAGCCTGGGCAATGCGGGAGACGTAGTGATTACCACGCCAAACCTTCAACTGACCGGTGGTGCACGCATCAATACGACGACAGCCTCAAGTGGTCGAGGGGGAAATGTGACCATCAATGCCGATTCAATCTCTATGTCGGGCGAGAATTCCGGCTTCGAAATCGAGTCGCTTTTCAATTTGGGAACGACTCAATCGAGCGGTATCTACACCCGCACAATTGGTGGCAACTGCATCGGACCGTGTGGGAATGCTGGAAACATATCAATTACAACTGGTTCTCTGACCATGGGAAACGGAGCTCAGATCAATAGTGGCACCAGCAGCAGTGGACAAGGGGGCAACATCACAATCAATGCAGCAAATACTATAGGTATGTCCGGAACGCTGACCACCGGCCAGCCCGGAGGAATTCAGAGCCGAACCATCGGAACAGATCCTGGTGCAGGCGCTGGCGGTAACATTTCTCTCATAGCTGGCCAATCGGTAAGCATTTCGAATGGAGCCGCCGTCTCAGCGAGCACCACAGGTCTAGGCAACGCCGGCAACATTCTAGTCAAGGCAAATGATGTCACGATTAGTGGAAGAGGAACCATCACGGCTGCATC
>DATIFR010000050.1:0-35595 GCA_035455145.1 Nitrospira sp. | reverse complement strand
CGAACCGGCACCTACTCGAACACCCAGTTCGTCGGATCGTTTGTCGGTTTCCTGCCGGCCGATTCTCCACGGCTGGCCATGATCGTGGTAATCGACGAACCCCAAGGGGAAGCCTGGGGCGGAACCGTGGCGGCGCCGGTGTTTCGGAGGGTCGGCGAGCAAGTGCTGACCTACTTGGGAGTGTCGCGCGATGATCAAGTGAAGATCGCCATGGTGGCACGAGAGTAACGACGGAGATGGAACGCGGGTCTATGACGGTCGGGCAATTGGTGGCGGCACTCAAAGGACAGGTGGAGATCGTCGAGCAGCATGGCGGATTGGATCGCGCCGTGACGGCGGTCACGGACGACTCGAGAGCCGTCGCGTCGGGCAGCCTCTTCGTGGCCGTGAAAGGCGAGCGTGCGGATGGTCATACCTTTGTGCCTCAGGTGGTGCAGGCGGGAGCCGCGGCGATCGTCGCGCAAGAAGCTGTTGAAACCGGATCGATTCCGTTCGTGCGGGTGGCCGATTCACGCAAGGCCTTGGGGCTGATCGGCAGCCGGTTTTACGGAGATCCTTCCGCGCGGCTTGCCATGATCGGTGTGACCGGAACGAATGGAAAAACGACGACGACATATCTCTGTAAGGCCTTTTTGGAAGGAATCGGTCGGCGGGTCGGATTGATCGGCACCGTGGCCTATCAAATCGGATCGGAAACCATTCCCGCTTCTCACACGACGCCCGGAGCTCTCGAATTGCAGGGACTGTTGGCAAAGATGACACAGGCGGGACTGAATAGCGTCGTCATGGAAGTGTCTTCCCACGCGCTGGCGATGGATCGTACGGCCGGCTGCGAGTATGACGCGGCGGTTTTTACGAACCTCACGCAAGACCATCTCGATTATCACCGGACCATGGAGGAGTACTTCCAGGCGAAGCTAAGACTGTTCGCGGGGCTCGGCGGCGGGAAGAAAGCCGGCCAGCGGGCCATCGTCAACATGGATGATCCTTACGGATCTCAGGTTCGTGCAGCCTGTCGCGTGCCGGTGTGGGGCTACGCTGTCACGAACAGGGCCGATCTCAAAGCCGAGCAAGTCCGCCTTTCCATGAACGGAACGACGTTTACAGCGGCTACCCCTGCCGGGACGTTCAGCGTGGAGAGCCGACTCGTCGGCGAACACAACGTCTATAATTTGCTGGGAGCCATAGGCGTGGCCCTTCATGCCGGGGCGACCTGCGATCAAGTGCGCGAAGCTGTCGTGCAGGTCTCTAATGTGCCGGGCCGTTTCGAGCGTGTGTCGGCGGGCCAGGATTTTACCGTCGTCGTGGACTACGCGCATACGGAAGACGCGCTCCTCCGGCTGCTGACGGCGGCGAAGGCGTTGAAGACCAACCGAATCATTACCCTGTTCGGCTGCGGCGGTGATCGCGATCGCGGCAAGCGGCCCAAAATGGGACGCGTCGCCGTCGAGCACAGCGACGTCGTCGTTCTGACGTCCGACAATCCGCGGACGGAAGATCCCATGGCGATTCTTCAGGAAGTCGAAGCCGGCGTTCGCGAAGCGCTGCAGGGCCGCACTCACGTGGAGTATCACCTCGTGCCGGACCGCCGCGAGGCGATTGGGACGGCGGTGCGGCTCGCTCGGACGGGCGATATCGTGCTCATCGCCGGCAAGGGTCATGAAGACTATCAAATTATCGGCACGAAAAAATTTCACTTCGACGATCGCGAGGTGGCACGGGAAGCGATCCAGCAGTTGAGGAATTGCGCGTGACACTGCATTCGGGGTCCAGAGCGGAGCAGAGCGAGGAGCCCATGGCGCTCTTTACGGTTGAAGAACTGCGCGAAGTCATCAGCGTCAAGGTGTTGGCAGGCGATCCCTCGCCGTCAGCCAAGCGACGCATCCGGGGCATCAGTACCGATTCACGGTCGATTCGCCGAGGCGATCTCTTTGTGGCGCTGAGCGGGGAACGATTCGACGGTCATGAATTCGTCCCGGCGGTGCTGGCCAAAGGCGCTGTCGGCGCGATCGTCCATGATGAGTATCGGTTGCCCCATGGCAAGGGCCCAGGCGCCAAGACGGCCGGGCGCACCGGACCGTTCCTCTTCGGCGTCCGTGATCCGCTGTTTGCCTACCAACAACTTGCCACGCACCATCGGAGTCGATTTGAGATTCCGGTTGTCGCTGTGACGGGGAGCAACGGTAAGACGACGACGAAGGAGATGGTCGCCAGTGTCCTTGCGCAGCGTTGGCGTACGCTGAAGACGGAAGGAAATTTCAATAACCGCATTGGTGTGCCGCATACGCTGTTTCGCCTGACGGCTCGACATCAGGCGGCCGTTATCGAGATGGGGGTCGATCAACAGGGACAAACGACGAGGCTGAGCGAGATCGTCAGGCCGACGATCGGCATCATCACCAATATCGGTCCGGACCATCTGGAATTTTTTGGAAGCATGGAGGGCTCCGCGCAGGCCAAGGCGGAACTGTTGGACCTGCTTCCGGCAAACGGCACGGCGATTTTGAATGCGGACGACCCCTATTTCGACTATCTCGCGGCACGCGCCCAATGCCGAGTCGTCTCGTTCGGACTGTCTGAAAAAGCAGACGTGCGCGCGACGAATTTGTCGTCCGACCCGCGGAAAGGAACTACCTTTCGTCTCCTGCTTCCCGGTAAGAGCCGCCATACGGTAGTCACGATCAAGGTGCACGGCCTGCACAACGTCACCAATGCCTTGGCCGCCGCTGCCGTCGGGTTCGCACTGAACCTTTCTGGCGCCACGATCGCCCAGGGGTTGGCGAGATTCCGGCCTGCGGCGATGCGCTCCCAGGTTGTGACGCACCACGGAGTGCAGATCATCAACGATTGTTACAACGCCAATCCTGCTTCGATGAAGGCGGCGCTTCAGCTGTTAGCTCAGTGGAGCCCGGCGCGTGAGCGGGTGGCGGTCTTGGGGGACATGCTGGAGCTGGGGCGGGATACGCAGCACATGCATCGTGAGGTCGGCCAGTTTCTTGCGGGGTTGCATCTCTCGCGGCTGATCGTATGCGGACCGCTGGGACATGAGATAGCCGAAGGGGCGAACCGGGCCGGAATGTCGGAATCGGCCATCATCGAAACTCCTGATGCGGCGGGGGCTGCCGAGCTTTTGCGGAGAATGGTCCGACAGGGTGATGTGGTTCTCGTTAAAGCTTCGCGCGGCATGAAGATGGAACAAATCGTGCAAGTGTTGACCGGTATGAGAGCGGTGACGAAGCAGGCGTCGTAGCGAAGCGGGCGCGGTCTCTACGGAAAGGGTGCATGCTTTACATCTGGTTGTATCCGTTTCACACGGAATATGGATTTCTGAACGTTTTCCGGTACCTCAGCTTTCGCATCATCTACGCAGCGGTGACGGCCTTCCTCATCGCCTTCGTGTTGACGCCATGGCTGATTCGCAAGCTTCAGGAAATCAAGCTCGGGCAACAGATCCGCGATGACGGACCCAAACGTCATCAGGCGAAGAGCGGGACGCCGACGATGGGCGGATTACTTATCATCTTTGCGGTGTTTCTCTCGACATTGCTGTGGGCTGACATTACGAAGCCGTACGTCTGGCTGGTGATGGTTGCGACCTTAGGATTCGGAGCCATCGGATTTGCGGACGACTACCTCAAGTTTATCAAAGCGCAATCGAAGGGATTGTCGCCCACGCAGAAGTTTGCGGCGCAAGTGGGCGTCGCTTTCCTGATTGCGATCGTTCTTTATTATTTCATTCCCGGCTACAGCACGAAACTCAACGTGCCGTTTTTCAAGAACTTCATGCCGGATCTTGGCTGGTTCTACGTCGTGTTCGTCGTGCTCGTCATCGTCGGGAGTTCCAATGCCGTGAATTTGACGGACGGTCTCGACGGGCTTGCGATCGGACCGATCATGATCGCGGCGCTGGCCTACACCATCGTGGCCTATGTCGCAGGCCACCGCATCATGTCCGACTACCTGCTCATCCCCCATATAGAAGGTGCCGGTGAGATCGCCGTGTTTACGGCTGCCATTCTGGGATCAAGTCTGGGCTTCCTCTGGTTCAATACCTATCCGGCCACAGTCTTTATGGGGGACGTGGGCTCGCTGCCGCTCGGCGCGGCTCTCGGCACGGTGGCGGTCATCAGCAAGCATGAGTTGCTGCTGCTGATGGTGGGCGGTGTGTTTGTGATTGAAGCGGTCTCGGTGATCTTTCAAGTGGTGTCGTTCAAATCCAGAGGCAAGCGCATTTTCCTCATGGCGCCCATTCACCATCATTTCGAGATGAAAGGGTGGGAGGAGCCGAAAGTCGTCGTCCGGCTCTGGATCATTGCGATTCTCCTGGCTCTATTGAGTCTGAGTACGCTGAAATTACGGTGATGAGAATGGTGGAGGTCGATCGAGTGGATCTTGCGGGGGCTCAGGTGACGGTGCTGGGAATGGCCAGAAGCGGCGTCGCCGCTTGTCATCTGCTGCAGGAGGCCGGTGCGCGGGTCACGGTGGCCGATCGAAAAGAGGCAGGTGAATTGACCGCGGTCCTTGAGAAGATCGATCGAAGCCGGATCTGCGTGAGCGTCGGCACGCAATACGAAACCTCTCTGGAGCATGCCGATCTCGTGGTGATCAGTCCCGGCGTTCCATATCGATTGGAGGCGCTCGAGCGGGTGCGACGGCGCGGCGTCAAAGTCATCAGCGAACTCGAATTGGCGTCACGCTTCCTGTCTGCGCCGATTCTGGCGGTCACCGGCACGAACGGGAAGAGCACGACTGTCACGCTGATCGGGAAGATGTTGGCCGAGCAGGGTAAACGCGCGTTCGTCGGGGGGAACCTGGGAACTGCATTGAGCGAAGCGGCCTGGACGACGCTGCAAGCGACGAAACAAGGCAAGCCCAATCCGTTCGACTATCTCGTGGTGGAAGTCTCGAGTTTTCAATTGGAGACGATCGACCAGTTCCATCCCTGGATCGCGACGCTGCTCAATGTGACGGTCGATCATCAAGACCGCTATGACTCCATCGATGAATACCTCTCGGCCAAGCGGAGAATTTTTGAAAATCAGTCGGCCGCAGATTTTGCCCTTTTCAATCTGGACGACGCCCGTGTTGCGGGACTTCGGCACCACGTTCGCGCCAAGCGTCTGGGCTTTAGCAGAACGCAGGCGATCGCGTCCGACATGGACGGAGGAACCTTTCTGGATGGTGACAGGATCGTCACCACGGTGACCGGCTCGCGCCAGGAGATTTGCAGGAAGAGCGACATTCGCATGCTGGGGCATCACAACGTGGAGAACGTCATGGCCGCAGCCACCTATGCGGCCCTGTGGGGCTGTCCAACGGAGGTGATTCACCACGTGGTATCCACGTTTCCCGGCCTCGAGCATGCTCTGGAACTCGTCAGGGAACGTCGCGGCGTTCGTTTCGTCAACGATTCCAAAGGGACGAATGTCGATGCCACCTTGAAGGCATTAGAGGGTATCGACCATCCCATCTGGCTCATTGCCGGGGGGCGCGACAAGGGCGGTGATTTTTCGCGATTGATTGAGACCGTCCGTCAACGGGTGAAACACGTGATTCTGATCGGAGAGGCGGCGCCTCTGCTCAAGCAGGCGTGGACGGGCGCCACGGCGATGAGTGAGGCGGGCAGCCTCCGCGAGGCCGTCGAGTTCGCCGCGCGGGAGGCCACCGCAGGCGATGTCGTGCTGATGTCGCCGGCCTGTGCGAGCTTCGACATGTTTGCGGATTATCAGGACCGAGGCCGGCAATTCAAGTCCGCAGTCCAAGCGTTGCCGGCGTAACGTGAGCGAACGAGGAGGAGTGATTCTGAGCGATGGCGTCTCGATCCGCAGGGACTTTGTCGTTGCCCTGGCCGACGGCCGGTCAACGGCCTGGGAAGCAGCGCGTGGCGATGGACCATACGCTGCTCTTCGTGACGCTCACGCTTGCCTTGGTCGGATTAGTGATGGTCTTCAGCGCGAGCGCCATCGTGGCGGGCAATCGGTTTCAGGATCCCGAATTCTTTCTCAAGCGTCAGATTGCCTGGCTCGGATTCGGTTTCTTGCTCATGCACCTCACGTCGCGCATCGATTACACGCTGTGGAAGAAGCTTTCGATTCCAATCCTCGGATGCATGGTGATTCTGCTCGTGATGGTGCTGGTTCCGTCCTTGGGCGTGGCGGCGAAGGGCGCCCGTCGCTGGTTGCGCTTAGGGCCCATTTCGATTCAGCCGGCCGAGATGGTCAAGTTGGTCACGGTGATCTATCTTGCAGCCTATCTGACCAAGAAATCGGACAAGGTCACGGCTTTCCGCAGCGGACTCCTGCCGGTGTTGATCGTGGTCGGTGTGCTCAGCGGCCTGGTCCTGCTCGAGCCGGATCTCGGGACGGTTGTGGTGATGGGACTTGTGACGGTCGGCTTGCTCTTCCTCGGCGGTGCGCGAATCTCTCATCTCTTCGCGCTGGGGCTCTGCGCTATCCCGGCCGTCCTGGTCCTCGTGCTGGGCTCCAGCTACCGGCGGCAGCGCTTGATGACGTTTCTGGCTCCCTGGAAAGACGCCTCGGATGCCGGATTTCAGATCACGCAGTCGTTCTTGGCGTTCGGCAGCGGCGGTCCCTTCGGCGTAGGGCTGGGCGAGGGAAAGCAGAAACTGTTCTTCCTTCCGGAAGCGCATACGGATTTCGTCTTGGCGCTGGTCGGCGAGGAATTGGGGCTGGCCGGCACCGCCACGGTGATTCTCCTTTTCGCCGTCTTCGTCTGGCGCGGATTTCAGATTGCAGCGCGCGCACGCATGCCGTTCGGCAAATATCTCGGCATGGGAATAACCCTGTTGATCGGCGTGCAAGCGCTGGTCAATGCGGCGGTCGTAACGGGACTTCTGCCGACCAAAGGCCTGACGTTGCCGTTCGTCAGTTACGGCGGCTCGTCGCTCGTGGTGAGTTGTGTGGGGGTCGGAATATTGCTCAGCATTTCGCGGGACCGGCATGCCGGCGGATCTAAAGGCGGACGTGGTGAGTCGGATCACTGATGACAATCGTGATTGCAGCCGGGGGAACGGGTGGCCATCTCTATCCGGCCGTGGCATTGGCCCGGGAGTTTCTCCGGCGCGATCCATCGACAAAGGTGCTGTTCGTCGGCACGTCGCGGGGGCTCGAGGCCAAGGTCCTGGCTCACGAAGGATTCGAATTGGCGTTAATCGACGCCAAGCCGGTGATGGGAACTGGCCTGTTGGGTACGGTGAAGGGGCTTTGCGCGATGCCCCTCAGTTTGTGGCAATGCCGTCGTATCTTGCGTGCGCGGCAGGTCCGGCTCGTGATCGGGGTCGGCGGCTATACCAGCCCGATGATGGTGATGGCGGCGGCATTGGCCGGCGTCGCGCGAGTGATTCTCGAACCGAATGCGAATCCGGGTTTGGCCAACAAGGCCGTGGGCCCGTACGTGCAGCGTGTATTTCTCGCCTTCGAGTCCGCGGCCGCTTCGTTCGATCGAGCCAAGGTTCGAGTGGTGGGGACGCCGATTCGAAGGGAATTTTTAGAGCGCGCGAAGCAGGGGCACGCACCCTCGCGTGAGCCGGACCGACGGCATCTGCTGATCTTCGGCGGGAGCCAGGGCGCGAAGGCGATTAACAGTGCGGCGATAGAAGGATTGCCCGAATTGATTAGAGAGCGCCCGCAGATGACGGTGACGCATCAAACCGGGGAGTCGGATCATGCGCGCGTGGCGGAAGCCTATCGCCGGGCGGGAGTTTCCGTGACGGCGACGCCATTTCTGTATGACATGCCCTCGGCCATCCAAGCTGCGGATCTCGTGGTGGCGAGAGCGGGAGCGATGACGGTGGCCGAACTCACAACGTGTGGCAAGCCAGCCGTTCTCATTCCGCTGCCGACTGCGATCTACGACCACCAGACGAAGAATGCGAGGGTCATGGAAGCAGCCGGCGCGGCCGTTCTTCTTCCCCAATCGGAGCTGACTGGACCGAAGCTGGCGCAAACGATCACCGCGATCTTGGACAATCCTGAACGGATGAGGGCGATGGGTGCTGCAAGTGCGACATTGAGACGAACCGACGCGGCCGAATCAATCGTCCGCGAATGTTGTGCCCTTATAGGAGACCACCATGACATCAATCAGCCTCTTGGAGCGACAGGAGTCTAATGTTGTCGGGCAACGGAGCAACTCAGGATTGGATCCTTCACAGCCGGTTCGTGGGCTGAGGCGTATACCCATGTTTCGCAAGACGCAACAGATTCATCTAGTCGGTATCGGCGGGTCGGGAATGAGCGGCATCGCCGAAGTGCTGCTGACGCTCGGATACAAAGTGACCGGCTCTGACTTGCAGGCGTCCGACACGACGCGGCGCTTGGAAGAGTTGGGCGGCCGCATTTTTATCGGCCACCAGGAATCGAACGTCGGCGAGGCTCAGGTGGTTGTGATCTCGTCGGCCGTCTCGCCGCAGAATCCCGAGGTGCTCGTCGCCAAGGCGAAGCAGATTCCCGTGATCCCGAGGGCCGAAATGCTGGCGGAGTTGATGCGCTTGAAGTTCGGCGTGGCGATCGCCGGCGCGCATGGGAAAACCACCACGACTTCAATGGTAGCCAACGTACTGGCGCAGGGCGGCTTGGATCCCACGATGGTCATTGGCGGGAAGGTCAATGCCTTGGGCAGTCACGCCCGATTGGGGCGAGGCGAGCTGCTTGTGGCAGAGGCCGACGAGAGCGACGGGTCCTTCCTGCGGCTCTCCCCCACCATTGTGGCCGTGACGAACCTCGATCGGGAGCATCTGGACCACTACGGCAGCATGGAACGGATCAACGAGAGCTTTCTCGAATTCATCAACAAGGTGCCCTTCTATGGTTTGGCCGTGTTGTGCGCCGACGATGACCGGCTCCGGGCGCTCTTTCCGAAGATCGTCAAGCGCTATCACACCTACGGATTGCACGAGCGCGAGGGGATGACGCCGGATTTCAGAGCGACCGACATCAGCGTCAAGCAATGGGGTGCGGAGTTTCGAGCGTTTTTCCGGGGGCGCAACCTCGGGCCATTTCGGCTTTCGGTTCCCGGGATTCATAACGTGTCCAACGCGCTGGTAGCGATTGCGATCGGCATCGAACTCGACGTGCCGGTGGACCTGATCAGAAAAGCCTTGGCGGCATTCAACGGTGTGGAGCGACGGTTCCATCTTCGCGGAGAAGCGAGCGGCATCATGGTGGTGGACGATTACGGCCATCACCCGACGGAAATCAAGGCGACGCTGGTGGCGGCAAAGCAGGGATGGCCGGACCGGCGGCTTGTCGTGCTGTTTCAGCCGCACCGCTATACGAGAACCAGGGACTTGCTCGATGATTTCGCGCAGGCGTTCAAGGATTCCGACCAGCTGTTTCTCACGGAGATCTATGCGGCGAGCGAGCAGCCGATTCCCGGTGTGTCGGGAGCCAAACTGGCGGACGCAATCCGTGCCGCGGGTCATCCTTCCGTGACATTTGTCGAGCGAAAGGACCAGCTCATCGATCAGGTGTTGCCTCATTTACAGCCCGGAGACTTCGTCCTGACGTTGGGAGCGGGGGATATCTGGAAATCCGGAACCGGCTTATTGGCGAAGTTGACTCCCGCGACATGACGCGATGAAAGGCACCGGTCGACGAGCGAAGGAGACGCGTGCGGGAACGAGATTTCAAAAGAAGGATCTGCAAGCGGCTGTGGTGGGACTCCGGGGGTCCGTCACCTTTGATGCATCGCTGAATGTCTATACCTCGTTCAACATCGGTGGGCCGGCCGATGTGTTGGTGGAGCCGGCCGATGTGGAAGATGTGTGCAGGCTCGTTCAACAGGCGAACGCAAGAAAGATTCCGCTGTTTGTGGTGGGCGGGACAAACCTGCTCATCCGTGATGGGGGCATTCGGGGCATCGTGGTCAGTCTCTCCAAGCTTCGCGCGATCAAGGAAGAGCCGGGATCGGTCCTCTATGCCGAAGGGGGAATGGGGATGCCAACCTTAATTGGCCATGCCATCCGCCGATCCCTCGGAGGCCTCGAATGGGCTGCCGGCATCCCCGGCACGGTTGGAGGCTGTCTGGTCATGAATGCCGGGACGAGACTGGGAGAAATGAAAGATTCGGTCAAAGCCGTGCGGCTTGTGACGATGAAGGGTGAAATCCTGGATCTCCCCGCCACGTCCATTCCGTTTGAGTATCGGCGCGCGCGCCTTCCGAAAGGAATCGTGGTGGGGGTATGGCTGCAACTTCGACAAGGCGTGCGGGCTGAGCTGGAACGAGTGGTGAAAGACTATCTGCATTATCGGAGAGATACCCAACCGCTCACGATGCCCAGTGCCGGTTGCGTCTTCAAGAACCCTCCCAAAGACTCTGCCGGACGGCTCATAGAAGCGACGGGTTTGAAAGGCTTGCGAGTCGGCGATGCAGAAGTCTCGCCAAAGCATGGAAACTTCATCGTGAATCGAGGGCATGCGCGGGCTGCCGATGTGATTGAGCTGATCGGGAAAGTTCGGCGGGCCATTCGTCGGAAGACGGGTCTGCGCTTGGATCTCGAACTCAAGATTGTCGGTGAGGCGTAAGGCATCATGGGGGATCGACCACTACTGACCGGCGCCAGGATCGGGGTTCTTATGGGCGGGCAATCGTCCGAACGCGACGTCTCGTTGCGAACCGGGGCGGCCGTGCATCGTGCGTTGTGCCGTCGAGGATATGACGCGGTGACAATCGATGTCGGGCCGATGCTGAGTCGGAACTTGCAGGACCAGAACATCGCCATCGCCTTCTTGGCCTTGCATGGGCCCGGGGGAGAAGACGGTGCCATGCAGGGCTTTCTGGAAACTCTGGGGATTCCCTACACCGGCTCTGGCATTCAAGCGAGCGCCGTCGGCATGCATAAGGTCACGACCAAAACGATTCTCGCGGTGCACGGCATTCCTGTCCCGCCTGGGACGGTCATCAAGCGAGGAGAAAAGATCTCGAGTGCGAAAGTTTTGCGCGCCGCAAAGCTGCGCTGGCCGGTGGTGGTGAAACCGGCGTCCGAGGGATCGACGATCGGCGTGACCATTGTCAAGAAGGTCTCTCAGTGGAACGACGCGCTGGCCCTGGCCCACAAGTACGATCGCGATGCGATGGTCGAGGCCTACGTTCCCGGCCATGAGGTGACGGTCTCGCTGCTTGGCCGCCAAGGCGAGGCGCCGTTGGTGCTGCCAGCCGTTGAGATTGTGGCGCCGGGCGGCTTTTACGATTTTGCCGCCAAGTATGAAAAGGGAAAGACCCAATATCTCTGTCCGGCTCCACTCTCGGCCACCGTCACCAAACAGATCCGGACCTTTGCGCTCAAAACGTACGAAGTGCTGGGTTGTGCCGGCGCGGCGCGCGTGGATTTCCGTATCACGCCGCGGGGCCGTCCCTATGTGCTGGAGATCAATACAGTGCCCGGCATGACAGAGACGAGTCTGTTACCGATGGCGGCAAAGCAAGCCGGGATTGGTTACGAAGAGCTGACCGAGCGGATTCTCGAATCTGCCGTGGCCAGGATGAAGGGGAGCCAGAGCGCTGCATGAAGATCCCGTTCCGAAAACGGCCGACCAAGGCAGCTGGCCATCGCATGAATCAATGGAAAGGGCCGCGTGCAATGCAGGCAGCGGAACTCAGGCAGCAGGTGCGTCGAACCCAGCTAGCAGTGAAATGCCGCCGCGCGTTGCGCCTGACGGGCTGGATTCTGGGTGCGACCATCATCGTTGCGGTCGGTGTGGCTGGCTCGCGCGCGCTCGGTCCGGTGATCCAGCGGGGGCTCGAGATTCGAAATGTGCGCGTCGAGGGAATCCATCAAGTGACGATTCAGGACATTCTGAACCAGTTGGCGCTGAAGAAGGGCATCGCGCTCCACCAAGTCAGTCTGTCCTATCTCGCCGAGCGCTTGCAGACTCATCCCTGGATCAAAGAGGCCACAGTCGAACGATTGCCGTTGCATGAATTGCGCGTGACAGTTTTGGAACGAAAGCCGGCGGCGGTCGCTCGGATCGGATCCGAACACTTTCTGACCGACGACGGTGGCGCAGTCCTCGCTCGTTTGGGTGCGCGGGATGACGCGACATTACCCTTGCTGACCGGGTTGGACGCCAAAGTCCTCCTCCAGGGCGATCGACACCTGCGTCAGACCATCCAATCCTCGATCGAGCTGGCCAAGGCGATGGCCCAGTCAGTCGATGGTCGTGTGGAGATCGAACTTGGGAATCCCGTCGGTTTGATTGCCTCGGCCAAAGGCGTGCGTTTTCAATTCGGGAGCGATGCGCTCATGGATCAATGGGACCGGTTTACCAAGGTCAAAGCAGTTTCCAGGGCGACGACGTTTGAAGGCAGGAAGCGCGAAGTGACCGAAGTGGATTTGCGTTACGACAACCGCGTCATTTTCAGGGAGAGGGGGTGAGGCTGTGGCGAAACGCGATCAGATTCTCGTCGGCTTAGACATCGGCACCACGAAGATATGCGCCATCGTCTCGGAAGTCACCGAGGAAGGGACGCTCAACATCATCGGCGTGGGATCGAGTCCGTCCCGTGGCCTCCGCAAGGGTGTGGTGGTCGATATCGAGAGTACCGTCGAATCGATCAAGAAGGCAGTCGAGGAAGCGGAGCTCATGGCGGCGGTGCAAATCAACTCCGTCTATACCGGCATCGCCGGCAGCCACATCTCGGCCGAGAATTGCAAAGGCGTGGTGGCGCTCAAGAAGGCGGAGGTGACGCGCGATGACATTCAGCGCGCCATTGAGAGTGCGAGAACGCTCGCGGTCATCCCGCACGAGCGCCGAATTCTTCACGTGTTGCCGCGGGAATTCATGGTGGACGGACAGGAGGGTGTGCGGGAACCGCTCGGTCTCTCGGGCAACCGCTTGGAAGTGAACGTCCACGTGATTACCGGAGCGGTGACGTCGGCGCAGAACATCATCAAAAGCGTGAATCGTGCGGGACTCGACGTCGTCGATATTATTCTCCAGCCCTTGGCTTCCAGCGAAGCGGTCCTCAGCCAAGAAGAACGCGATTTGGGCGTCGCGATGGTGGATCTCGGCGGTGGGACGACCGACCTCGCCATCTTTCTCGACGGAAGCATCCGGCATTCCGCGGTGCTGCCCATCGGCGGCCAGAATTTGACGAAGGATCTTGCCATTGGGCTGCTCACCTCGCAAACCGAGGCTGAGAAGATCAAGGTGCAGCACGGCCTGGCCCGAACGGAGCTGGTGCAGGGCCATGAAACGGTGGAGGTGCCGTCTGTCGGAGATCGCCCGGCCAGGACGTTTTCCCGTCGCGACATCGCCGAGATTCTCGAACCGCGTGTCGAAGAGATGTTCGAGTTGGTTCGTCGTGAGATCACCCGGGCCGGCTATGAAGGCATGCTGGGAGCCGGCGTCGTGGTCACCGGCGGGACCTCGTTGCTCGAAGGCATGCCGGACGCGGCCGAGCATGTGTTGAATCTGCCGGCTCGACGAGGCGCGCCGGCCGGGGTCGGCGGCCTTCGCGACATCGTGAGCAATCCCATGCATGCGACTGGAGTCGGGTTGTTGCTCCATGCGCGGCGTCATACGGAAGAAATGGCTACCGCCGGTCTCCGAAGCGGTCGGCCGATCGGCAAAGTGTTGGATCGCATGAAATCCTGGATGTTCGAGTTCTTTTAACCTGTGTGCGCGGCCAGGCCCCGCGCGGCTTCTCCAAGGGAGGTGTCCTGATGTTCTCATTCCAAGAAGATGTGCTTTCGCCGGTTCGTATTAAAGTCATCGGTGTCGGGGGAGCAGGGTGTAACGCCGTCAATACGATGATCTCCTCGGGCTTAGCCCGAGTCGATTTTATCTCCGCCAATACAGATCTCCAGGCGCTGGATCGGTCGCGCGCCGCCTATAAAGTGCAACTCGGTCCTGAACGGACCAGGGGGCTCGGCGCCGGAGCCAAACCGGAAATCGGGAAAGAATCCGCGCTGGAAAGCAAAGATCAGATCCGCGAATGTCTCGAAGGCGCCGACATGGTCTTTGTCACGGCTGGAATGGGCGGAGGGACTGGAACCGGTGCGGCGCCGATCGTGGCAAGCATCGCCCGTGAACTCGGCATCTTGACCGTTGGGGTGGTGACGAAACCGTTCTCCTATGAGGGACATCGCCGGATGACTCACGCCGACGAAGGGATTCGCGATCTTCGGCGGCATGTCGATACGCTCTTGGTCATTCCGAACCAGCGTTTGCTCGGGATCGTTGATAAGGCGACGCCGTTGCTCGAAGCCTTCAAAGTGGCTGATGATGTGCTGCGCCAAGCGATTCAAGGCATTGCGGATGTCATCACGACGACCGGCCATGTGAACGTGGACTTTGCGGATGTCAGAACCGTCATGTCACATACGGGCCGTGCTGTGATGGGGATGGGCGTCTCGCGCGGCACGAACCGCGCGATTGAAGCGGCGCAAAAGGCCATTTGCAGCCCCCTGCTCGAGGAAGGTAGTGTGGAGGGCGCACGCGGCGTGTTGCTGAATATTACGGGCGGACCGAATATGTCGTTGCATGAAATCGAAGAAGCGGCTTCAATCATCCAGCAGACTGCCGATCCCGAAGCCAACATTATCGTCGGACAGGTGATCAATCCGGATATGGGAGACGATCTGGTTGTGACGGTGATTGCGACCGGGTTTGAACGCGATGAACAACCGATGCCTGTTGCGGTAGCAGCCACCAGGACGGCCCGCGCAACCCAGCAGGTGTTGAACGGTGTCGGGGCTGCGGTGGCCGAGCGGCCGCACAAGGATCTTGATCGCCCTACGTTCCTGCGGCGGATGGGAGAAACACGTGAAACCATGGAGCGAATGACGGCGGTTGCCGACGATGAATGGGACGTGCCGACATTTCTCCGCAGGCAGGCTGACTGAGCAGGAGGAGCGTGCTTGGCCATGGCCGCATCGGTGATTACAGTACCGGCGTTCGCTTCTATGCGCGACGGCGTGCAACATTTTTTCGGCACGCGAGGCCATGCCGAGACGGTGTCGTTCGATGTTGGTGTCCCAGTGCCGGCAGGAGGCTCACGCGGACGAGGCTGGTTGTTGTCCGTGAAGCAAGTCCATGGCACCGATGCATTGGTGCTGGATCGACCCCTGACCGAAGGGGATCGGTTTGACGGTGGCTGGGACGCCCTCGTGACTGATCAGCCAGGTGTGACAGTAGCCGTTCGGACGGCCGATTGCGTTCCGGTATTGGTCTACGATCGCCACCGCAGAGCCGCTGCTGCCATTCACGCAGGCTGGCGCGGGGCCGTAGCTGGCATTGTTCCCAGGACGATCGATCTCCTGATTTCGCAATTCAAATCCGCTGAAGGCGACTTGCGAGTCAGCATTGGTCCTTCAGCAGGCGCCTGTTGTTACGAAGTAGACGAGACGGTGCTGGCTCCGCTGCGAAGCGGATGGTCGGACTGGCCTGCCGTCGTCCAGGATGATCGGGGAGCGAAAGCCAGGCTGAATCTCAAGGAATTAGTGCGGCGACAGCTTACCCAAATTGGCATCCGTCCGGAACATGTGACGACGGTGAATCTCTGCACAATTTGTCATAGCGACCTGTTCTACTCGTATCGGCGAGAGGGACGCGTAAATGGGACGATGCTCAGCGGGATTACGTTGGCGGCGCATCGGTAGAGGTCGTCCTGCCGGATTCGGTACAATAAGCCGACAAGCGCGGATGGCAGTCTCTTCGCAATCAGCATGGATTCACAGACGAGTGGGTCAATCGGCGAACGTGTCAGCTCCGTGTTGGACCGGATCCGTTCCGCTGAACAGGCATCCGGCCGTCCGAAAGGGAGTGTCCGGCTTGTCGCCGCGACCAAGGCGGTTTCGTCCGAGCTGATCCGCGAGGCGATTGCTGCCGGGCTGACATTGGCCGGTGAGAACCGCCTGCAAGAGGCGCTTCCGAAAATCGAGGCCTTGCAGGGCGAGCCGATCAAATGGCATTTTATCGGTCAGCTCCAGCGACGGAAAGCGCGATCGGTGATCGGGATCTTTGAACTGATCCATTCCGTCGACAGCTTTGATCTCGCGCAGGAGATCGACCGGCGCGCTGAGGCTGCCGGACTTCAGCAAGAGATCCTTCTCGAAGTGAACATCGGGGGAGAGGGGAGCAAGGCCGGCTTCGAGCCCGGTAAACTGGAGCAGACGCTGTCGCGATTTGGAACGTTGACGCACGTGGCCGTAAAGGGCTTGATGGCCATTCCACCGCCGGTGGAAGTGGCAGAACAGGCCCGCTCGTACTTTCGAGCCCTCCGTGAACTCGGCCGGCGGTTGGCACTTCAGGCAATTCCCCGGATCTCAATGAATGAACTGTCCATGGGCATGTCGAATGATTATCAGGTGGCGATAGAAGAAGGAGCCACATTGGTTCGGGTGGGCACGGCTATTTTCGGAGCACGCCATGTCTAATATGATGGCAAAGAAGCTTGCCTTCATCGGGGGCGGCCAAATGGCCGAGGCCATCATCGGAGGGCTCCTGACGGGCCAGCTGTGCAAGTCCGAGTCTCTCTGGGCCACCGACCCGGTGGCTGCACGATGCGATCGATTGAAGAGCCGGTTCGGTATCCGCGTCGGATCCGACAATCGTCAAGCTGTGTCGTGGGCGGAGGTTGTGATCCTGGCGGTGAAGCCCCAAACGATGCCGGATGTTTTACATGAAATAGGGGCCGCTCTCGGTCGTACGCTCGTAATTTCCATTGCAGCGGGCGTGACCATTCGCTCGATCGGAGAGCAGGTGTCCGGCGCCAGGAGAATCGTTCGTGCGATGCCGAATACTCCTGCGCTCGTGCGAGAAGGCATGACCGCGTTGGCCTTCAGCGAAGGAATTTCCGAAGACGATAAGGGCGTGGCGCGAACCGTCTTCGAGGCGGTGGGGCGCGTTGTTCCGGTCGAAGAGCGATTGATGGATGCAGTCACTGGACTGAGCGGCAGCGGACCGGCCTATGTCTTCCAGGCTATTGAAGCTTTGGCGGACGGAGGCGTAAAAATGGGTCTTCCGCGCCAGACGGCAGAGTTGTTAGCCGCGCAGACGGTCCTCGGTGCTGCGAAATTGGTTCTCGAATCCGGAGAGCATCCGGCGAAGCTCAAGGACCGCGTGGCTTCGCCTGGCGGCACGACAATCGCGGGGCTCCATCAGCTTGAGCAGGGCGGGTTCCGTGCTACACTGATGGGTGCTGTGGAGGCGGCCACGAAACGGTCGCAGGAGTTGGGGCGCTGATGTTCGTGATGGGCAATGTGCTGCAAGGGGTGGCCACGGTTTTGGACACCGTCTTATGGCTCTATATGTGGGTGATCATTGCCCGGGCCTTGATCTCCTGGGTGAATCCGGACCCCTGGAATCCGATCGTGCAATTTTTGGAGCGGGTGACGGAACCGGTGTTGGCGCCGATCCGTCGTTGGGTGGGTTGGAGGATGGGCATCGATCTCTCGCCGATCATCGCCATTCTTATCATTAGTTTTTTGCAGATCGCACTGGTCAGAACGTTGAGCGACCTCGCTCGGCAGATGAACTGAATTCTTGAAGGGGGACACCATGAAGATTACACCGCTCGATATTCAACAAACGGTGTTCAAGGTCAGCTTTCGCGGTTACGACAAGGAGGAGGTTAACCGCTTTCTTGAAGAAATCGCGGAAACGGTCGAGTTGCTGAATCGGGACAACGCCGTACAACAGGAAAAGATCGTGTTTCTTGAACAACAACTCGCCGAGTTGAAGCGAACCGAAGCCACACTATCGAATACGTTGGTGTCCGCGCAATCGCTTGCCGAGGACGTGAAGCGCAGTGCACAGCGGGAGTCGGAACTGGTGATCAAGGAAGCCGAGCTCAAGGCCGGTGAGATGATGCGTCAGGCGCGCGTGGAATTGACGAATACGCAACGTGATCTGTCGGCATTGCAAAAGCAGCGCTTGCTCATGGTCGAGCGGCTGCGCGCGACTCTGCGTACATTCGAACGGATGCTGGAAGTGGAAGAACAAGAGGCCTTCCACGATAGCGCCACGACTCCGGAACACAAACTCGAGGGGGAATCGAGCCCGGCGTTATAGGTTGTTTGAAGGCGTGGCCGCTGCCTTGCCGGTCGAAGTTGTTGAAGGGCTTACGATGCGGCATCTCCTTGTCCGTTCCCCCGCGATCCTTTCTAAAGTTTTCCTATGACAGAACCGGACGCAATTCAAACGGCGATGGACCAGGCCGTTCAGGACGGGGTGTTTCCCGGCGCGGTTCTAGCCGTTCGGCTGCGCGGCTCGATCCGTTGCCTGGTCGTGTCCGGTCGATTGTCATCAGACCCTTCGGGCGAGCCGGTGCAGCCATCGACGGTCTACGATCTTGCTTCTCTGACCAAACCTCTGGTCACGGTGACGTCGGTACTATTGTTGGTGCAGGGAGGCCGGCTCCGACTTGAGAACGCGATCCAGCAGCACTTGAGTGAATTAGAGGGGGCTCCAATCGGTCTGGCCACCGTACGAGACCTCTTGACCCATAGTGCGGGACTCCCCGGCTGGCGACCGCTCTATGAGCGTCTAGAGTCAAAGGGGCTCGAGAAGGGCTCGGGTCAGCCGGCGGTCATTCGGCAGGCGGTGCTGCAACTCATCCGGGATGAACCCCTTCTATATGGAAGGAGAGAGCGGAGCCTCTACAGCGACCTTGGATTCATACTGCTCGGGCTGGCGATCGAGCGAGTCACGAATTTGACGTTGGATCAGCAGTTTCAGAGGGCCGTGGCAGAGCCGCTGAAGGCGTGGCCTCTACTGTTTGGTCCGCTGACGGCTGGTACCTCCGAACAAGCCATGACTCGTTCAGTGCACCCTTCGAAGATCGCACCGACAGAGTGGGATGAATGGAGAGGAAGAGTGCTGCACGGTGAAGTACATGACGAGAATGCCGCGGCGATGGGCGGAGTTGCCGGTCACGCTGGCTTGTTCGGGACGGCGGAAGCCGTGCTCGTCCTCACGGGAGCCTGGCTTCGAGCTCATCGCAAGCAATCGTCAATTCTCGACGGCGAGCTGGTTCGGACATTCACCAAGCGGCAGTCTGACATACCGCAGTCGAGTTGGGCGCTGGGGTGGGATACACCGAGCACACCTTCATCGTCAGGCTCGTTTTTCTCTCCGAAGTCGTTCGGACATCTGGGCTATACAGGGACGTCCATCTGGATCGATCCGCAGCAGGAACTGGAGGTCGTCTTACTCTCGAATCGCGTACACCCGTGCCGAAAGAACGACATGATTCGCGCGTTCCGACCAAAAATTCACGACCTGGTATTCAAGGAATTCGTCTCGTCAGGAGCGAAGTGATTAGGCTGGATCTTGGTAATCAACCCATGTTTCTTTTTCAGCCAGGTATTTGGTGCCTTTGAAGTTTGCTCTGGTTCGCAGCCGGCTGAACCCAAGTGGTTGAAGTTTTTCAACGAGCTCTTTGACGGCTGCGGAAATGGTGGGGTGCGATTGGCCTTCGACAGTCAGCGCTTCGTACATAACCTTGGCGGCATAGCCAGAGGGCGTACGATTCACGAGAATGGCCCGGTTGAAGTATCGATCGCTGGGATCAACTCCTTCAAGTTGATGCTTTTCAACTAACCCTTCTTTCTTGAACAGAGAAGACAGGGAACTCATGCCGACCTCCCTAGACACTGCGATCCAGCTCACAGTCGAATGGCGTCAGTATAGGGGAGGATCCTGGTTGACTGCAAGACGTTGACATCACTGCAAGGGCCCTCCTATCATCGCTCCAGGGTGCCGACGCTCCTCATGCTCGCATGAATATCCCCAACAGTCTCACTATTCTCCGCATTCTGCTGATCCCCGTGTACATTGGGCTGTTGGTGTACGAGCGCTTTGATCAGGCGTTGATCGTCTTGCTCGTGGCGGGATTGACCGATGCGTTGGACGGGACTATCGCGCGCGCCGCGAATCAACGGACTCGGCTCGGCGCGTTCTTGGATCCCCTTGCGGATAAGCTCCTCCTGACTTCCGGATTCATAACGCTTTCGTCGATCCACTTGATTCCATCGTGGGTCACAATCGTTGTCGTCAGTCGGGATGCCATGTTGTTGTTGGGGACCGCGGTAGCGCAGTTTATCGAGTCCCCCATTAATATCGCCCCGACGTTTCTCGGAAAGGGGACCACCTTTCTCCAACTCTCCTACGTGCTGCTCGTCATTTTTCTCAGCTCCCGCCATATGGACCTCGCAGTTCTAACCCCTCTGCTTCTCGGCATGATGGCATTCACCGTCTGCTCCGGGTTTCATTATCTCTACCGAGGCTACCTGCACACTGGGTCCTCGAACTCCTGACTTCCTCCCTTGCGTCGCTCGAATCAGTTGAGCGGATGCGCGCATATTGTGCATTTGTTTGACAGCTTTTAGGGTCGCCAGTAGACTCGCTTTGTAGTCATTTCTGTGAGAAAAACCGGCCGTAGATCGGCCACAGTGAAGGGTGAGAGTGACGTATGGCGACATTTGCGTATGTCGGACGCACTAAGTCCGGGGCTGTGAAGAAGGGTGAACTCTCCGCCAAGACGAAAGATGAGGCGGTGGATCAGCTTCGCAAGCAAAGCGTCGTCGTGACCAGCCTGGAAGAAAAATCGGGTAAGGGGGGATTCAATCTCTCTCTTGGCTCCGGCCTCACGGACAAGGACCTTGTCGTTTTTACCAGACAGTTCGGCACCATGATTAATGCAGGCCTTCCCCTTGTGCAGTGCCTCGAGATCCTCTCCACGCAGTCTGAAAACAAGGTGCTGCGTGAGACAATTGGCGAAGTAAAAACCCAGGTTGAGGCTGGCTCGACCTTTTCAGATGCCTTACGGCGCTATCCTAAGGTCTTCGACGATCTCTATGTCAATTTGGTGCATGCAGGTGAGGTGGGAGGTTTGCTCGATACCATCTTGACGCGTCTCGCCAAATATATCGAGAAGGCGATGAAGCTGAAGGGGCAGATCAAGTCCGCCATGGTTTACCCATCGGCCATTCTCGGTGTGGCCGCAATAGTGATTATGGTGTTGATGATCTGGGTTATCCCTGTCTTCGAGAAAATGTTCAAGGAAATGTCGGGCGGGAAGATGGGCTTGCCAGGTCCGACCCAGTTAGTTATCGATATTAGCAATATCTTCCAATCATATTGGTACGTCGGGTTGGGGATCATAGTTGGTTGTGCCATGGCCATCAAAAAATATTATGCGACACCAAAGGGCAGAATGGCCATAGACAAGCTTCTCTTGAAGACTCCGATCTTTGGGGATCTGATCAGAAAAGCTTCGGTTGCGAAGTTCACTCGAACTCTGGGAACGCTCCTCTCGAGCGGAGTTCCGCTTCTCGACGGTTTAACCATCTGCGCCAAGACCTCGGGCAACAAAGTGATCGAAGAGGCGCTAGTCAATGCACGTGTGAGCATCAGTGGTGGGAAGACCATCGCTGACCCCTTGGCAACGAGCGGGGTTTTCCCGAAGATGGTTACGCATATGATTGCCGTGGGTGAATCAACCGGTGCCTTGGACGCGATGCTGGGAAAGATCGCCGACTTTTATGAGGATGAGGTCGATCAGGCGGTGGCGTCGCTCACCTCCTTGCTCGAGCCCATTATGATGGTGATTCTCGGCGTGATCATCGGTTTTATCGTGATTGCGATGTATTTGCCAATTTTCACGATGGCATCTGCAATCGGATAATGCGCGAATGAGGTCGGATTTGACGTGCAGATAGAATAGATAGTCGCGTTTGTGTTGTATGGAAGAATCAAACGATCCCGATGAATTTGCCGTCTCTCTGTCGCAGAGTGCTTGAAGTCGACGGGATGGTGAGCCTTCCATGTTATGAGAGGACCACACTTCCACACCCCGCTTCGGGAAGAATCTCCGCAGTTGTCGCCTGAACTAGTTGACATTTGCTATGGATGAGTTGCGGACCAGGCTTCATTGGTTAATGGGGCTTCGGGTAGTTGTTGTCACCCTGATGCTTGGGCTGTCGCTAATCTTCCAGGCGACAAACGGCGAGCGAGTCGAGACGTTCTATGCGCTCATCATTCTCACCTATGCCCTCACCATCCCTTCCGCGCTCGTCCTTCGCCGGCTTAACACCGCAGCGACCCTAGCCGCCTTTTTCTGGATACAGCTCGGCATCGATTTCTTTCTGGAAACTGTGCTCGTCGCACGAACCGGAGGCGTCGAAAGTCCGTTTACCGTTCTGTACATCATAACAGTCGCTGTCGCCAGCCTTATTCCACAGCGGCGTGTCGGGCTTCTTGCCGCCTGTGGGGGCATTATCTTGTTTGGTCTCGTGACGAATATTCAGCTGTATGGTTTAGCTGACGGTTGGGGATGGCTTCAGCAAAGTCACCTGACGGCGCCTGAAATCTTTCAAACCTTTGGATCGTATGCCCTGGCTCTTCTGGTGGTCGGGCTGCTGAGCGGAACTTTGGCGGATCAATTACAGCAGGCCGACCAGTCGTTACGGGAGAAGGAACAGGGGCTCTATCGGCTCCAGGCCTTCCATGAAAACATCGTACAAAGTATCAGCAGCGGTGTCTTCACGGCTGATGCACGCGGGGCAATTACCTCGTTTAATCCTGCTGCGCAAGAAATCATGGGCTATGCGCTGGGTCAAGTCATCGGTCGTTCCTGGCGAGAGCTTTTTAACTGGCATCCTAACCACGCTTCCGACGACCAGCAGGAAGATGTTCCGCCTTCCATGACGCGATTTGAAGTGGAGTGCAAGAGCTCAAGAGGCAATCGGCTGGTGCTCGGCATGACGGTTTCTCCTTTGCATGAGCAAGGGGAGGAGGGGGGACTCGTCGGAGTGTTCAAGGATCTGACACAGATCAGGGATATGGAAGAAGAGATGCGCCGAAAGGAATGGCTGGCCAATCTCGGGGAAATGTCGGCTGGAATGGCGCATGAAATCCGAAACCCATTAGGCGCGTTAGCCGGCGCCATGCAGATGTTGAGGAAAGAATTGTCGGCGGATGAGACAGACCGTCGCCTGATGGACATCGCTATCAGAGAGGCCACGAGGTTGGACGCCATTATTACGGAATTCTTGCAGTACGCACGGCCGCCCGCGCTCACTCTTACCGAGTGCGATATGAACAAAATTCTTGCCGAGACTCTCGATCTGGTACAACATGAAGCTCGAACGCGGAAGAACATCACGATCGTGACGTCGCTGACTGGCCGCCCTCTTCTCGCGCAGGTCGATCAGGATCAGCTGCGACAAGTGTTCTGGAATCTCGCGACGAATGCGTTCGATGCAATGCCGGCCGGCGGACAGTTAACGATTGCCACCGGGTGCCGCCGCGTCGATGCCGGTGGGCGTCACGGGGACGTCGTTGAAATTGCCTTTCAGGATACGGGAGACGGTATCGCCAAAGACAACCTGGATAAGATTTTCCTTCCATTCTTTACGACAAAGAAAGAAGGATCAGGGTTGGGCCTGGCTGCGGTCCATCGCATCGTCGATCTGCACGGCGGGTGGATCAAAGTCGAGAGTCATTTGAAGCAGGGAACTCGTTTTGTGGTTTGTATGCCGCGTTCCGGGGATAACGGAGTGCGGTTGTGGCATGAGGGACGAACACCGTGGAAAAGATCTTAGTTGTTGATGACGAAAAGAGTCTCCGTGAGGTGATGAGCATCATGCTCAAGCGGGCGGGATACGCCGTCACCGAAGCTTCCGATGGAGAGGAAGCGATCGGTCAGGTCAACAAGGAGATTTACGACCTCGTGATTACGGATCTCCGCATGCCGAAAGCGGACGGCATGGAGGTGCTCAAGGCCGTGAAGTCGTCATCCCCCGAGACCGTCGTCCTGGTCGTCACGGCGTTTGCGACCGCCGATTCGGCTGTGGAGGCGATGAAGCAGGGGGCCTATGATTATTTAACAAAGCCCTTCCAGGTTGACGAAGTACAGCTGATCATCAGAAATGCGCTTGAGAAGCGACGGCTTTCCACAGAGAACATCCTGCTCAAGCGCGAGATGGCGAGCCAATCGTCGTTCGCGCGGATCGTCGGGCAAAGTGAAGCCATGCAGAAGGTATTCGATGTGGTTCGCAAGGTTGCCGATGCGAAAAGCAATGTGCTGATTTGTGGCGAAAGCGGAACGGGCAAAGAACTTGTTGCGCGGGCGATCCATTACAACAGCGGACGCAGTACGATGCCGTTCGTGGCAGTCAACTGCAGCGCAGTCCCGGAAACTCTGCTCGAGAGCGAATTGTTCGGCCACATGAAGGGATCATTCACCGGGGCCATTGCGAACAAGGCCGGCTTGTTTGAAGTTGCGAACGGGGGGACGATCTTTCTGGACGAAATTGGGGACACGACGCCGACGATTCAAGTCAAGCTGCTTCGCGTGATTCAAGAGCGGGAATTCCGGCGCGTCGGCGGCAATCAGGACATGAAGGTCGATGTTCGGGTCATTGCCGCCACGAACCGCGATCTTGAGAAAGCCGTCGCCGATGGGTCGTTCCGGGAAGATCTCTATTATCGATTGGACGTCATCCCGATCCGTCTACCTCCCCTTCGGCTGCGAACAGGAGATATTCCGCTGTTGGTCAAACATTTCCTGGAAAAGTTCGCTCAAGAAAGCGGGAAGGCGGCGCCGGTGTTGGACCAGGAGGCCATGCACGTCCTCTTGCAGCATGAATGGCGAGGCAACGTGCGCGAACTGGAGAACCTGATCGAACGGGTCGTAGCTTTTTCAACCGGAGCTCCTGTGACTGACGCGGAGATCAGAGGCTGGCTGCATCCCGCGGTGACACCGCAACTATCGCAGGGGGTTCCGACTGATCTTCCCGAAGACGGACTGGATCTAGAAGCCCTTATCAACGGCGTTGAAAAGGACTTGCTGGTGAAGGCCTTGGAACGGTCGAAGTGGGTGAAGAAGAAAGCGGCGCGTCTCTTGAAACTCAACACCCGCTCCTTCCGCTACCGGCTGGAAAAGTATGCTATAAAAGGAGGCCGTGACTAAGAGCGACTCAGACTCGACCACTTCTCCACTCTCCGTTGTTACCGTTTCCGCTCCCGCCAAAATCAACCTGGTCTTGCGCATTCTCGATCGTCGTTCCGATGGCTATCATTATCTTTGGTCGATCATGCAAACGGTTGCGCTGGAAGATGAACTGCAGTTCCGGCTTGCGCCTCATCGAAATAACATTCAACTTCGTTGTGATACGGAACAACTGGCCGCAGGTCAAAGCAATCTTGTATACCGAGCGGCGGCTGCCGTGCTGGAGCGCGCACCGCAAGCGACAGGACTGGACATTCAACTGCTGAAGCGGATTCCAATGGGGGCCGGTCTTGGCGGAGGGAGCAGTGATGCCGCGGCCACCATCCTGGGATTGAATCGTCTCTTTCACCTCGGTTGGTCCATCGCACAGATGGCTGAAGTCGGCCAGCTGCTAGGGAGTGATGTTCCGTTCTTCCTCTTCTCTCCTTCGGGCGTGGTCGCTGGGCGTGGAGAAGCAGTGAAGCCGATCGCGATCGGGGAGCGCCGCTGGGTGGTATTGGTCAACCCGGGATTTGGCGTCGAAACCAAATGGGCCTATCAAGAATTGGCGAAGACCAGGGAGGCAGTGCGTCCATTGTCGTCGATGCATGAGGACCTTGATCGGCAGGCTTGTGCGACCTGGGCTCAAGTCGTCGCGGCTGCGGAAAACGACTTCGAGGCGCCGGTGTTTGCCCGTCATGAATCGCTTCGGCGTATCAAGCAGACCCTGCTTGCCCAGGGGGCTGAGCTGGCACTCCTTTCCGGAAGTGGAGCCACCGTGTTCGGGTTGTTTCATGACGAAGGCACGGCCCATAAGGCTGAGGCCCAATTTGCACAGGAGAAACGGCTCAAAGTCTTCGTCGTTCCGACCTGTTCGGGGCCGTTGACCGTTCGGTAGCGGAGACTGGGATAAAGCATCGCTCGGTTGACAAGCGAACAGGCAATCCGTTACAGTTCAGACCCTTAGTTGGCTTCCTCAACAGCGCGTAGCGAACGAGGTAGGCGGGTACCTTTCACGCCCACCGACGCCCGCCGTCGAGACGAACCACGTACGAGAGCAGGACCGGCACCACATAATATCTGAGGACCGTTCGAGGGATCGATGAGCAGAGAATTGATGATTTTCTCTGGCAACGCGAATCCGGCCCTCGCCCACGAGATTTGCGCCTATCTCGGCGTCAAGCTCGGTGAGGCGACGGTGTCGTCGTTCAGCGACGGAGAAATCCGAGTCAAGATTGAGGAAAACGTGCGCGGGGCGGACGTGTTCGTCGTCCAGTCTTCGTGCGAGCCGGTCAACGACTCTTTGATGGAGTTGCTGATCATGATCGACGCCCTCAAGCGGTCCTCCGCCAATCGAATTACGGCCGTCATCCCCTATTTCGGGTACGCCCGACAAGACCGCAAAGACCAGCCGCGCGTCCCGATTTCCGCGAAACTTGTAGCCGATCTGATCAGCACGGCCGGAACCGATCGAGTCCTGACGATGGATCTCCATGCCGGGCAGATCCAAGGTTTCTTCAACGTGCCGGTCGACCATCTGTACGCATTGCCGGTGCTGTTGGACTACATTACGAAAAAGAAAATCAGCGATTTGGTGATTGTGTCGCCCGACGCCGGCGGCGTGGAGCGTGCGCGCGCGTTCGCCAAACGGCTTCAAGCCAGTCTTGCGATCATCGACAAACGCCGGGAGGGGCCGAATCAGACCCAGATCATGAATATCATCGGCGATATTCGGGGGAAGAGCGCGCTCCTGCTCGACGACATGATCGACACCGCCGGCACGATCGTTCAAGGCGCGCAGGCTTGCGCCGACAAGGGCGCACGGGAAGTGTGGACCGCCTGCACCCATGCGGTGCTGTCCGGGCCGGCATTAGAACGCCTCCAGAATTCTTGTCTGACCCAAGTGATTGCCACCAACACAATTCCATTACGGGGCAAGGAAAAGATTTGCCCAAAGATCCATCAACTGTCGGTTGCTCCGCTGCTGGGTGAAGCGATCCGACGTATTCACGAGGATGAGTCGGTGAGTTCCCTGTTTGCCTGAAAGCGGGACCGAGGCATCTGGAACGAGAAGAAGGGGACGGAGGAAGACCATGAAATTCGATTTAGCGGTGAACGTGAGGGAAAAGTCAGGGAAGGGTGCCGCACGCCAACTCCGGCGCAATGGGAAGGTCCCCGGCGTGATTTACGGACAGGGCGAGTGCCTCTTACTGACCATCGATCCGGAGCCGTTGGTCAAGATTCTCAAGTCGCAGGCGGGCAGCACCGCCTTGATCTCACTTACCATCACGGGGGCAAAGTCCAAACCCAAACGGACCGCCCTCCTGCGTGATTACCAGGTCGATCCCGTCGACGGGCAAGTGCTCCACGCCGACCTGTTCGAGATCTCGATGGAAAAGCCGATTCGAGTCAAAGTGCCGGTGCACGTGATTGGAGGTACCCCGGTTGGTGTGAAGGAGGGCGGCATTCTCCATCACAATATGCGCGAGCTGCACGTCGAGTGCTTGCCTGCCGCATTGCCGGACTATATTGAAGTCGACGCTTCACCGCTCGCGATCGGGCAGGGTATCCATTTGAAGGAAATCGTCAAGAAGGAAGGGCTCCGTTATCTCGACGATTCGGAGCAGATGGTTGTGAGCGTCGCGGTGCCGATGTCGGAGGCCAAGCTCGAAGCCTTGCTGACCAGCGCCGCTGTGGGACCGGAAGGGGCGAAAGAGCCCGAAGTGGTTGCGAAGGGCAAGGCTGCAGTGGAAGGGGCGGAAGGTGTGGCCGCAGCGCCTGGACCCGCGGCGCCGGCTGGCGAAGCCAAAGCCGGAGAGAAAAAGGAAGCGGCTGCGGCTCCCAAGGCTGAAAAGAAAGAAGCCGAAAAGAAGAAGTAACGTTGCGCCTCATCGTTGGACTGGGCAACCCTGGCGCCTCCTATGCCCAGACCCGTCACAACGTCGGGATGTGGGTCATCGAGCGGGCGGCAGCTCGATGGTCGATCCATCTTTCCAGGCGCGGCATCGCTCAGCGTGGGTCAGGGCGGCTCGGTTCCGAATTGATCGAACTGGCCGGCACCCTCGACTTCATGAATGTCACGGGTCCCCCGCTCAAAGGCCTGCTCCGCGAATTGAAGCTCACCGCCGACGACCTTATCGTAGTCCACGACGATCTCGACCTCGAACCGGGACGCCTCCGGATCAAGCTTGCCGGGGGGCATGGGGGACACAACGGCATCAAGTCCGTTGTCGAGACGCTTGGCACCCCACAGTTCGTGCGGATCAAAATTGGGATTGGGCGTCCCGCTCCGCGGCAGGATTCTGCGGATTATGTACTGGAACCCATCACTAGAGAAGAAATGGACATTGTCGAACCGTGCCTGGAGCGGGCCGTCGATGCGCTCGAATGTGTGATTCATCGAGGAACTGAAACGGCGATGAATCAGTTCAACGTGCGAGACCAGTCTACGGAAGAGAAAGAAGGATAACCGGCATGGGATTGTGTTGCGGGATGATCGGGTTGCCGAATGTCGGGAAGACGACCGTATTCAATGCGCTCACCAGCGGCGGCGCGCTGGCGGCGAATTATCCGTTCGCCACCGTCGATCCGAACACCGGCATCGCCCTCGTGCCCGATCCGCGGCTGCTCACGCTCACGGATATTTTCAAATCGAAGAAGACAACCTACAGCACGCTCGAAGTCCGGGATATCGCCGGTCTTGTCGAAGGAGCCAGCAAGGGCGAAGGACTCGGTAATCAGTTTCTGGGACACATTCGCGAAGTCGACGCGTTGCTCCATGTCGTGCGCTGTTTCCAGGGAACGGATGTGGTGCACGTCAGCGGCGGGATAAATCCGCTGCGCGACATCGGCGTGATCGAGACCGAGTTAATGCTTGCCGACCTAGAAGCGCTCGACCGTCGCAGGCAGAAGACGGAAAAGAAAGTGCGGGCCGGCGACAAGAAAGCCGCTTTTGAGGTCGAGTTTCTCACCAGACTGATCGGCTTGCTCGACAAGGGTGAATGGCTCGGCAACCTGACCTATCAGCCAGAAGAACGGGCGTTGCTTGATGAATGCCAGCTCCTATCAGCCAAGCCCGTTCTCTTTGTCGCCAATGTGTCAGAGGGAAAGAATGCCGATGAGGCCATGGTCAAGACCGTGCGCGACTTTGCCGAGAAACGGGGGGCGCGCGTCGTCACGATTTGCGGGCAGCTCGAAGCGGAATTGTCGTCGCTGCCGGAGAGCGAGCGGTCAGACTTCCTCAAGGAGATGGGACTGACCGAATCGGGGCTCGTCCGGCTTACGCGCGAGGCCTATACCCTTCTCAACATCATTACCTTCTTTACCGCCGGAGAAATCGAATCCCGCGCGTGGCCGATCGTGAAAAACACCAAGGCGCCGCAAGCCGCGGGGAAAATCCACTCCGACATGGAACGGGGCTTCATTCGCGCGGAGGTGTATCACTATGACGATCTCCTGGCTTGCGGATCGGAGGCGAAGGTGAAGGAGAAGGGGTTGTTCCGGCTCGAAGGCAAGGACTACATCATCAAAGAAGCGGATATTGTGTATTTTAGGTTCAACGTTTAGCCTGCCTTCCAACCAACATTCGGAAGGGTGGAGGCTGCCTGCTCAACGCTCGGGCCGGCCTATCCGGTGTCGAAAACTCAGGAAATTGACAGCTTTGCCTCGGCTGTGATAACTTCCACCGTTCTTTGCGCCAAATAGGCGCCCTACACCTCGCTCCCGGCTGGTCCGGGGGCCTTTGTCCAGGAGGATCCCTACATGGAGCTCTACGAGTCTCTGTTTATTATTCGTCCGTCCATTACCGATGAGGAGACGAACGCGCTCATCGAAAAGATGAAGGGTGTCGCCGGAAAGACCGGCGCGCAGTTCATCAAGGCCGAAAACTGGGGCCGCAAAAAGCTCGCCTACGAAGTGCGGCGGGAGCGGAAGGGCACGTACGTGTACTTCTACTTCAAGGCGCCGAACAACACGGTTGGCGAACTGGAGCATGCCTACCGGTTGGAGGACAACATCATCAAGTTCCTCACCGTCCACCTTGAGAAGGAACTGGTGCCGCGGCGCGTGGCTGAGACGCCGTCTGAGGAGTTTGCTGGTGGCCGGGTTTAACAAAGTCATTCTGATCGGGAACCTCACGCGCAACCCTGAATTGCGGTATACGCCGAACGGGACGCCGGTCGCCTCGATGGGGCTGGCGGTCAGTCGGCGGTATAAGCAGGGAGATGAGTTGAAGGAAGAAGTCTGTTTCGTCGATGTGGTCGTTTTCGGCAAACAGGCGGAACATTGCGGACAGTATCTCAGCAAGGGAAACGGCATCATCGTCGATGGCCGCTTGCAGCAGCGGCGGTGGGAAACGGAAGATGGCCAGAAGCGCAGCAAACACGAAGTCGTTGCGCAGACGGTGACGTTTCTTCCCAAGCGGGGAGATGCAGGTGGGGGCGGCGGTGGAGGGAGCGAGGCCCCGGCGCATGATGAACCCCATTACGATTACGAAGAACCACAGTAATTTTTTGATTGAAGAGGTGATCTCATGGAACGTGAGCATGGTGGCGGTGGACGAGGAGAGAGCGGTGGGTCTGGCGGCGGCGGACGGTTTTTCCAGCGCCGCCGGCCTTGCCGGTTTTGCATCGAGAAGGGTTCCATCGATTTCAAAGATGTCGGGCTCCTGCGGAATTTTCTGACGGAACGGGGACGGATTGTCCCTCGCCGTATTTCCGGCAATTGCTTGGGGCATCAGCGTGAGCTGACGACCGCAGTGAAGCGGGCCCGTCATATCGCGCTGATCAGTTTTGCCGAAGAGCGGTAAGAAACGGCTTTGGAAATCGATATGCAGGTAGGTGCCACGATGGAGCTGCTCACACCGCTGGTCGCGGACATCACAGCCGAGGGGCTTTCATTGGTGGGCGAGGTGACGGCCGAGGAACTCAGCCTGACTGACGCGGATGCGACGCTTCGCGGGCCGCTCTCTGTCAGCCTGGACCTCATGAACGCCGACGGGATGATTGCGGTCACCGGCGTGTTGGAAGGCACCGTGGTTCGGCAATGTGTCCGCTGCCTCAAAGAATATGACGATGCATTAGCGTTCTCGGTGCATGCGGCGTTCGCTCGAGAAGGCAAGGAGTCAAAAGGCAGCGGACGTCAGCCGAAGGCTGTCGAGCCACGCAGGGGACGACCGGCGCCGGTCAAGATGGAACCGGACGTCGAGGAGGAAGCTGAAGGCGACGATCGGTATTTTTATCAAGGCGATCATGTCGAACTGGCTCCCATGTTGCGTGAACACATCATCCTGGCGGCGCCGATGCAGCCGCTCTGCCGGGTTGATTGTGCGGGGCTGTGCGCGCGATGCGGGGAAGATTTGAATGCGGGGCCCTGTCAGTGCCCCGCAGAGCCGCCGGCGACGGCGATTCGGGTGATCAGGACCACAAAGCACTAAATCGGTAGGCCGGCTTGAGCCGCAGAGCTCACCGGTAGCCGGCTGTTTGGAGGAAGAGCCATGCCAAATCCGAAACATAAACATTCACGGGCGAGACGCGATAAGCGTCGCACTCAGAAATTGCGGGTGACGCCGCCTGGTATGTCGGTCTGTCCGCAGTGCCACGAGTTGAAACTTCCCCATTATACCTGTCTGAACTGCGGCACCTATAAAGGCAAAGCCGTCATTCAGGTCGAAGAAGTCTAGCCGGTCCTGTTGATACATCCGACAGCCCGACATTCGCGCCGGGCTGTCGAAATGGGGCCGAGCCTCTTTCACCAATCTGTTGCGTCGTTGCCCGTACTCCTCTAAACTTCCCCCGTATTCGAGCCCGTCAGTGGGACTCTGCCGCTGGTTCATTCAAGGAGTGTCGAAGTACTCGTGACAGCATCATCGCGGACAAAGATTGCGCTCGATGCCATGGGGGGCGACCACGGCCCCGGTCCTTGTATTGAGGGCGCCCTTCAGGCGGCCAAGGAACTGGACGTCGACGTCATTTTGGTCGGGGATGAGAAGCTCCTTTCGGATGAATGCCGCCGTCTCGGTTGCACGGACGAGCGCCTCTCGATCAAACATGCTCCGCAGGTGGTGGAGATGCACGAGTCGCCTGCTGCGGTTGCCCGCAAGAAACGCGACTCTTCCATTTGGATCGCGACTGAATTGGTGAAGAGCGGAGAGGCGCATGCGGTGGTGAGTCCCGGCAATACAGGCGCGAGCATGGTGGCCTCGTTCTTTGTGCTGGGACTGACCAAAGGCGTTGAACGGCCCGCGATCGCCACGAGCTTGCCGACGCTGACGGGTGAGGCGATCATGCTGGATGTGGGCGCCAATGTGGACTGTACAGCCCAGCATCTGGCGCAGTTCGCCATTATGGGCAATGAGTATGGGAAACATCTTTTCCGAAAAGTGAATCCTCGCGTGGGGCTTTTGAGTATCGGCGAAGAGGACAGCAAGGGGAACGAGGTCACGAAAGAGGCGTTCAAGCTGCTGAAAAGTACTCCGTTGAACTTTATCGGTAATGTCGAAGGCCGGGATGTCTATAGCGGCGAGGCCGACGTGGTGGTCTGCGACGGGTTTATCGGAAATGTGGCGTTGAAGATCTCCGAAGGAGTTGCCGAGACCATCAAGAAACTGTTGATCAAAGAGATTTCCGGTTCGTTCTTCGGGCGGCTCGCGTACCCCCTGATTGCGTCCCCGCTACTGAATCTCAAGCGAAAGATCGACTATGCGGAATTTGGCGGCGCGCCGCTGCTTGGGGTGAACGGAATCACGATGATTTGTCACGGGCGTTCGTCTGCCAAGGCAATCAAGAATGCCATCCGCCGAGCCAAAGGACTGGCCGAGAGCCGAGTCGATGAGCTGATTCAGCGCGATATCCAAGAAAATCTCGGGCAAAGCCGGCCCGCCGAGGAGCCGCCCGCGTGAGGGCGCGCATCACAGGGACCGGATCCTACGCTCCGGCGAAGGTGTTGGCCAACGCCGACCTCGAAAAGATGGTGGCAACCTCAGACGAGTGGATCGTCGAGCGCACCGGGATTCGAGAACGTCGAGTGGCCGGCGCAGGAGAAGCCTGCTCCGACCTGGCGCTCAAGGCTGCACAGCGAGCCTTGGCGGCAGCGAACATCGGTGCAGCCGATCTCGACATGATTCTGCTCGCCACCTGCACCGGCGATTATCCCCTTCCAGCCACGGCTTGTTTGATCCAACATCAACTGGGCGCGACTCGCGCAGCCGCCTGCGATCTGTCTGCAGCCTGTTGCGGGTTCGTCTATGCCCTGTCGGTTGCGGATGCCTATGTCCGAACCGGCATGCGCCATGTGTTGGTTATCGGCTCGGAAGTGATGTCGGCGATCACGGATTGGACCGATCGGAACACCTGCGTGTTGTTTGGCGATGGAGCCGGAGCGGCCGTCGTCAGCGCGAGCGAAGGGAACCGCGGGATACTGTCGACACATCTGCGGTCCGATGGTGCGCTTTGGGAGTTGATTGCTGTGCCGGGCGGCGGATCCAGACTGCCGCCTTCGGAAAAGGTGGTCGCGGAAAAATTGAACTGTATCAAGATGAAGGGCAATGAGACATTCAAGGTGGCGGTGCGCACCCTGGAAGAGATTGCCCGTGAAACACTCGCGGCAAACAACGTCGGGATCGAAGACCTCGACCTCTATGTCCCGCATCAAGCAAACTTGCGCATCCTCAAGGCTGTCGCGGATCGTTTGGGATTGCCGCTCGAGAAAGTAATGTTGAATCTTGATCGCTACGGCAATACCTCCGCGGCGTCGATTCCCATTGCCCTCGATGAGGCGATCCGGCAGGGACGCATCAGGGAAGGGTCGCTCGTCATGCTGGGGGCGTTTGGAGCTGGATTGACCTGGGCGTCTGCGTTGATTCGATGGTAATAGGCACGGCTGACGCTTTCGCGCGATGAGCCGGTTCGAAGTGGTCAGAGCCGAGGGCGAACAGTGAAGGCTTCAAAGAACTTTTCTCGTTGACTTTCAAGAGCATTTCTAAGATATCTAACCCCTTATGAATTCAGGAATCGGCCTGGTATTTCCCGGCCAAGGATCGCAGTCCGTAGGGATGGGGAAGGCGCTGTGCGGAGCCCATCCGCATCTCAAGACTGTCTACGAAGAGGCTGCATCGGTTCTCGGCTACGATGTCGCCCAACTCTGTTTTGAAGGGCCGGCGGAGAAGCTCAATCTTACGGAACATACGCAGCCTGCTTTGCTGGTGAGCAGCATGGCCGCGCTTCGTGCCTTGGAACCGGCCGGGGTCAAGGCGATTGCAGTCGCAGGCCATAGTCTCGGCGAATATTCCGCGCTGGTCGCGGCCGGCGGCATGGGCTTTCGCGATGCTGTGGGCATCGTGCAAAAACGCGGACGTTACATGTCAGAAGCTGTCGCTCCAGGAACCGGATTGGTCGCGGCCCTCTTGGGCTTATCGGCCGATGCCGTGAAGGATGTTTGCCGCGAGGCGGGCTCGGTCGGGGTAGTGCAGGCCGCCAACTTCAATTCTCCCGGCCAGGTAGTGATTGCCGGAGAGAAAGCGGCGGTGGAGCGCGCCATCGAGATTGCCAGGACGAAGGGGTGCAAGAAGGCCGTCCCGCTGCCCGTGAGCGTCCCGGTCCATACGCCGCTGATGCAACAGGCGGCCGATCGACTGGCTGAGGACCTGGCTGCCATTCGATGGTCTGACCTGCAGATGCCCTTGATCAACAACGCCGAAGCGCGGACGATTACGAAGGCTGAAGAGATTCAGCCTTCGCTCGTGCGCCAGCTTCCCTCTTCCGTGCTGTGGGAGGATTCCATCAAGGCCATGGCAGCGATGGGTGTGAAGACCTTTATCGAGGTGGGGCCGGGTACGGTTTTGACCGGTTTGATCAGAAGAATCGTACCGGATGCGGTGACTATGAATGTCAACGATCCCAAGTCGCTGGATGCGACGCGCGCCGCGTTAGGCGCGCAGGATGTGTAAGGAGCGAGCGAATGTCATTACAGGGTAAAGTGGCGATCGTGACGGGTGCGGCACAGGGAATCGGGCGCGCCATTGCCGAGTCGTTGGCGCAGGCCGGGGCGGATATCGTCGTGGCGGATCTCGATCCCACTCGATCGAAGGAGACGGTGGCCGCAGTGGAACAGTTTGGGCGCAAGGCCCTGAATGTCAAAGTGAATGTCGCGGACGCCAACGACACGAAGGCGATGGCGGAGCAGGTCATCAAAGAGTGGGGCAAGATCGATATCTTGGTGAACAACGCGGGCATCACCCGCGACGGACTGCTGTTGCGCATGAAGGAAGAAGATTGGAATCTCGTTCTGCAAGTGAATTTGAACGGGACCTTTCATTGTACGAAGGCGGTCTTGCAGCCGATGACCAAACAGCGTTATGGTCGCATCTTCAACATTGCCTCAATCGTCGGCGCCATGGGAAATGTCGGACAGGCCAACTACGCGGCATCGAAGGCGGCGGTAATTGGATTCACCAAAACGGTGGCGCGCGAATATGCGAGCCGCAACGTGACCGTCAACGCAGTGGCGCCGGGGTTCATCGATACCGCCATGACGCAGGGGTTGTCGGCAGAAGTCAAAGATGCCCTGCAGAAACAAATTCCATTGGGCCGGTTAGGAACGCCGGCCGACATCGCCAACGCGGTGCGCTTTCTAGTTTCCGAG
>DATIFR010000049.1:0-3204 GCA_035455145.1 Nitrospira sp. | reverse complement strand
AACAGCGGAAAGAGGGCGCCGCAAGCCATCGTCTTCCATGCCCTACGAGGGTGGCAGACGACCAACGGCGATCGTCCGCCCCACGAGACAAAAGGCACAGTATTTCTAATGCACAACTCTAGCCAAACATATTTGAAATTTTGACTCCATCGATCGTCTGACCGATGATCTTGTTGCTGAGACGAGATCCGGGAGACGACCGATGGAGCTGTTCGCAAAGCTGTTTTCCAGCCTGCTGGTTTTTGTATACCACTGCTTTGACCGCATCGTCATCCACGGCTACCTGAGCGGGCTTTCCCGCCCCGAGCAGGTGGTCCATTTCTTCCGCCAGGTTCTCGGTCTTCCTGTGGTCAGCAAGGAAGCGCTGAGCCAGCGCACCAACGACTACCAGAACTGGGTGGAGGCCTTCGCTCGCAACCATCGACTTCCGATCGAATGGGCCGAAAAGGGAGTTCGTAAAGAGGATTACGTCCTGCCCTGGCTGCGCCGCATGATAAAGAGGGACGCTTACGGCGTCTACTTCATCTTCAAGAGCATGGAACAAGGCCCGACGTTCCGCATCAGCGTGCCCAAGTATCCGACCCGCGATCCCAACCACCGCATCCTGGCGCACCAGCGGAGCCGTTTCACCCACTACTACTTCTACATTCGCGATGAGGTCTTGGGACCGATCGTGATGCGGGTGGCATCCTTCTTCCCCTTCCAGGCCACCTACTACCTCAACGGCCATTCCTTCATCGAGCAGGAGTTGAACCGCCGTCAGATTGGCTTCCGCAAGCACGACAACGCGTTTCTGGCGGTGGACGACGTGGCCGCCTTGCAAGCCGCTGCCGACCGCCTGAGCCCCCAGATCATCCGCCAGCGGCTGGACTACTGGACGCTGATCCTGGGGCCGAAGTTCTCCAAGCGGGAGCGCGCGCAGATGAACCTGTCGCGCTTTTACGCCATCGCGCAGATCGAGTACTGCCGCAACTTCATCTTCAAGCGCCACTTCCCCATCCACAAGATCTTCGAACGAAGCTGCGAGATCGGCCTCTGGCGCCTGACCGCCAACCGGATCAGCGAGATTTTCGGCGTGCGGCTCGATAAGCGGCTCCGCGGCAAACTTGCCAGCGTGCTGGACCAGATTGAACACGGCCACCATGTTTTCCGGGCCTACTGGAAGAACGCCTTCCTCAAACAATACGAGAAGTTCTCTGCCTTCCTGCGCAACGAACTGTGTTCGAACAACCTCCGCGACTTCGGCCTGAGGAAAGGTCTGGACCACCTGGACCAGGTGCGCAAAAGATTCCAGACCATCACCGATCGTTTCGCCACCTTCCAGGCCCAGTGGTTGAATGTTCACGGGGACTTCCCACTGCTTCAGCGAATCGCCTTGCCGATCACCATCGGTTCGGTGCGCTATCCCGGCATCAAGATCCATGACGCCCGGCTCATCCGGTTGCTGGAGGTCCTCCTGCACACCGGAAGCACCCTCGGCGGCTGGACCGCCAAACAGATCCACGAAACGGTCCTTACCACCTTCCGGCTTTCCCCCAACGCTTACGGCCTGAACCAACTCCGTTACGACCTACGCAAACTGAAGGGCCACGGCCTGCTGGAACGGGATGGTTCGCACTACGCCTACCGCCTCACCCCCAAAGGCGTCCAGGTGGCACTCCTCTTCCTCTTCTTCCACAAACGCCTCTGCGGTCCTCTGGCCAACAGCCGCTTTCACCATCGTCCCGACCCGGCGCATCGTTCCCAGGGCAAACTCGAAGCCGCATATCACAAGGCTGACAAAGCCATCCAGGACATCGTCGACTTGCTCGCGGTCGCCTGACCCTGCCCGTTCAAATCTTGGAGTATTCCTGTTTACGATCTTCGAGGTAAGAATCTAAGGAGCCAATTCGAATTGCACTAGCCCGACTTCCGCTAGGCTAGTGTCATGTTTCATAAATAGCTAGACATTTAAGGTGTGCTAGGCCATACTGAGAGCAGGATGGCACGCGCTGCAGCCGCCGCTCTCCCACTGACTGCCCACCAACGTTCCGAGTTAGTGCAGTTGACTCGTTTACCCAGCACGCCGCAGAGCATCGTCCTGCGAGCCAAGATTGTCTTGGGTGCAGCCGATGGGGTTGCCAACAAGACGCTGGCTGCAAGGTTGGTGACCACTCGAATGACGGTGTTGCTTTGGCGGAATCGATACGCGGAGGAAGGATTGGTGGGGATCTTGGAAGACCGGCCGCGGCCGGGGCGCCCCAAGGAAATCTCGCCGGAACAAGAAGCCCAGATCGTGGAGGCGACCCGTTCCACAAAACCCAAGCACGCAACTCACTGGACGGTCCGGACCCTGGCGCGCGGTCAGGGAGTTAGCCCCGCCAGCGTGTATCGCATCTGGCGGGCGTACGGGTTACAGCCGCACCGGGTGGAGACCTTCAAGTTCAGCAACGACCCGCAGTTCGTGCACAAGGTACGTGACATCGTGGGGTTATACATGAACCCGCCCGACAAGGCGCTGGTGCTGAGTGTGGATGAGAAGAGCCAGATCCAGGCGCTGGATCGGACGCAACCGATTCTACCCCTGCGTCCTGGGTTGCCGGAACGGCAAACCCACGACTACGTTCGGCATGGTACGACGACGCTCTTCGCGGCTCTCAATGTGCTGGATGGGACGGTCATTGGGCAGTGCCAGCCGCGGCATCGCCACCAGGAGTTCTTGAAGTTTCTCGAACGGCTGGACGGCACGATTGACCGCAAGCGGCAAATCCACTTGATCTTAGACAATTACGGGACTCACAAACATCCGGCAGTGAAGCAGTGGTTCGCTCTGCATCCTCGCTATCAGGTGCACTTCACGCCCACTGGAGCCTCCTGGTTGAACCAGATCGAGCGTTGGTTTGCCGAGATCACCAGCAAACGGATCCGCCGCGGGACATTCGGTAGCGTCAAGGAACTGGAACGGGCGATTCACAGCTACATTCGCGAGAACAATCACGAATCCAAGCCGTTCGTCTGGACAGCCACCGCCGCAGGCATACTACGCAAACTCAGAAAGTGTAAAGAGACTTCAGAAACGGGACACTAGCAGAGCGAAACTGATGGTTACGCGGCCCAGGTTCTGAAGGAAAATCGGCTCTTCAAGCGTCATCGTGTCGTAGGATATCCCATCACGCGGTTCCGCCAGGACGCCACCAGTCGTTTTCCAGCACAGAGCTTACCGAA
>DATIFR010000048.1:0-25536 GCA_035455145.1 Nitrospira sp. | reverse complement strand
TTCGCCGCATCCATGAATCGATAGAATTCTTCCCGAGGCTCATCGCAGACGTATCCCGCCGTGACGGCCACCGATTTGATGCCATGCTCGCGACAAGCCTGGGCCACATCGATGGCATATTCATGAAAGATGATCGGATCGTTATAGGTGTACGCCACGGACCGACACCCGAGTTTCGCTGCGGCGCGCGCGATCGTTTCCGGCGAGGCCTCATCGGCCAAGGTATCCATCTCACGTGACTTGCTCATGTCCCAGTTCTGACAGAACTTGCACGAGAGATTGCACCCTGCTGTGCCGAACGACAGCACGGAGGTGCCGGGAAGAAAATGATTCAGCGGTTTCTTTTCGATCGGATCCACGCAAAACCCGCTCGATCGACCATAGGTGGTCAGGACAATTTGGTTCTGCTGCCGCGCCCGGACAAAGCAAAGACCTTGTTGCCCTTCCTGAAGGGTGCAGGAGCGCGGACAGAGATCGCACTGGATGCGCCCATCCTTGAGTTGATGCCAATATTTCGTCGGCACGATCATCGCTGACTTCGATCCCATCACGACAGGCTCCCTTGAGATCACGGTGGTGTGCGAGCATTATACCAGCAGATCCTTTCGAGGGTGCGTGAGCCATTCAACGGATATCGCCTCCCAATGCTGACGATCGACGGTTCCCGCTATTCCGGAAGTGGTTCAATCGTGAGGCAGGCAGTCGCCTTTTCCGCCCTCACCGGCCAGGCCATTCATGTGGTCAATGCCCGAGCGAAGCGAGAGAAGCCCGGATTACGCCCACAGCATATCCGTGTCGTCGAGGCCATCGCCGAACTCGTCAACGGCAGCGCGGAAGGACTGGCATCAGGTTCGCAGGATTTCACGTTCCGCCCAGGCTCTCTCAAATCAGCCCGGCACTATCATTGGGACATCGGCTCTGCCGGCTCGACGACCATGCTGGGCCTGGGAGTCCTGCCGGTCCTGGCCTTCTCGGCAGCCCCAGTCACGGTTGAATTGCGAGGGGGCCTCTTCCAGGATTTCGCGCCGTCTGCATTTCATCTGCAGTATGTCCTGTTTCCATTGCTACAACGAATGAACCTCTGTGCGGAGGTAGAGATTGTACGTCCCGGCTACGTGCCTCGCGGTGAGGGCATACTCCGTTTTGTCGTGAAACCCCTCACTGAACCTTTCCGAGCCATCGCGCAGGAAAAAGCGGGCCCAGTCACCAGAGTATGGGGCATCTCTCTCTCCTCTCACCTCGAAGAACGGCAAGTCAGCCAGCGGATGGCAGACATGGCCCGAGACATACTCGCCAAAGCGGGGCATCAGGTCGAGATCGAGGTTCGTAACGACACAGAGTCTCTGCAGCGCGGCGCCGCACTGGCCCTCTTTGCCGATGAAGGAGAAGCCGTGAGACTCGGCGCGGACCAAGCAGGGGCATTGAGACGACGCGCGGAATCGATCGGCACACACGTCGCCAAGCAATTGCTCGACGATCTCATGTCCGGCGCGACGTTGGACCGGTTCGCTGCGGATCAGATCATTCCCTTCGCAGCCTTGGCAGCAGGCGAAAGCCGATTCATCATACCGACCGTCACCGATCACGTCCTGACCGGCGCCTGGCTGGCTGAATTGTTTCTTGAGGCTCGCGTGAGGATCGATGGTCAGCGATTGATCATCAACGGGGTCGGATTCTGGCCGAATCGTACTCGGGCGCCGGGTGAACAGAAGCGTTGCTCAAATGAATGACCTTCAACCGGCCAAAGTCCCCGTCACACGTTTCATGGCCGATGCCATGCTCGGTCGCCTCGCGCGCTGGCTGCGCATTCTCGGCTACGACACGGCGTACGAGAAGGTGGTCACGGACGACGTGCTGATCGAGCGCGCGCTCCGCGAAAACCGGTGGCTGCTCACGCGCGATAGGCGTCTGGCGCAACGCAAGCTCCTCCGCGGTCGTCACACGTTGATCGCAAGCGATGATGTCGAAGGTCAGCTGCGCCAACTCCGCCGAGACCTCACGATCGATCTTGACGTGGACCACCAACGAGGGTATCGCTGCGCAGACTGCAATGTCGTCCTCACATCCATCTCACATGACGATGCCGCTCCCCTCGTCCCGCCCTTTGTCTCGCAGCAGTATCGAGAATTTCTTCAATGCCCGCACTGTCGCCGCGCCTTTTGGGCCGGGACCCACTGGGACGACCTCGATCGCCGGCTCACAGCCATCAGAGATGGCAGCATGGACGACCGCGCATGAAAGACGACGAGGCGACGATGAGAATTCCAGGACTACTGCCGCTGCTGCTCTTCCTCGTGCTGTTGGCGATGCTCCCGTTCGTCTTTGGCCACCTGTTTGCTGCGGCCCTTATCAAGCTCAAGCTGGAACCGACAACCGCCCTGCTCGTGGTGATCGGCATCTTCATGGGAAGTCCGATCAACATCCCTGTGAAGCGGATTCCTCGAACGGAATCGATGGTGGCAGACCCGCTGGCGGTGTTCGGATTGCCGGGCCGGTGGCCCTCGACCATGCGCGTACGTCGAGAAACCGTCATCGCTATCAATGTCGGCGGCTGCCTCATTCCGGTGGCGCTGGCAGTCTATGAAACGGCTCATCTGATGGCGGCAGGTTGGCAACCGCTGTCCGGATTGCTGGTTGCAATCTTCATCAACACGGCGCTGTGCTATTGGATGGCAAAGCCCATCGAGGGAGTCGGCATTGCCATGCCTGGTCTTTTTCCTGCCTTGGTGGCTGCCATGAGCGCCTTATTCCTTGTTCCTGACCAAGCCGTCCCCGTCGCCTTTGTCGCCGGTGTGCTCGGCCCGCTCATCGGCGCGGATCTCCTTCATCTACGTGATATCGAAAAACTTGCCACCGGCATTGCCAGCATCGGCGGCGCCGGCACGTTCGATGGGATCGTGCTGTCAGGGATCGTCGCGGCGTACTTGGCCTGAGCAACGGCTCTTTCAGCCTTGCAAACACAATTCAGTTACCCTATTGCTCTAAGAAAGAAGAAGCGGATTGCCCCATCAACTCTAAATGGATTGGGTAAGAAGGCTACAGTGACATCTCAACGTCATCATCATTCGATGAGAAAACTCAACAATTCGAGACCCTCTCCTGCCTGCTCGCTATCGACAAGAAGGCACAGTCATTGCTCCTCTTCTTCCTGACTTGAGAGCTGGCAGAAGGAGTTCGTATGTCCTACGTCGGCGTGAATATCGGCGCCCTCACCGTGAAGGTGGCAGCACTCCGGGGTGACGCCAGGAGCGCCACCGTGCTGGCCCATCAGGGCCGGCCGCTCGAGATACTCGACGAGGTGCTCGCCAGGGCGGAATTCGCCGATGCTGAGTACTTCGGCGTATCCGGCCAGCTCGGGCATATTTCCGAAGTGGCCGCGGTTCAGCGGGCGCTCCGCGAGGTGGACGGCACGTTTGACGCCGTCGCGTCGCTCGGCGGCGAATCCTTCCTCGTCTACCTCCTCATGGAAGGGAGGATCACGAATGTCGTTTCCCACAACAAGTGCGCGGCAGGCAGCGGCGAGTTTTTCGTCCAGCAGATCGGCCGGATGGGGCTGGGCATGGAGGAAGCAATTCAACGCTCCTTCAGCGGAAAGGTCGTGCCGCTGGCGTCACGCTGCTCGGTGCATTGCAAATCCGACATCACCCACAAGCTGAACCGCAACGAAGCCACGCCTGAGGATATTCTCCACACGTTGCATGACAGCATGTCCAACAAAGTCATCGCGTTGCTCGAGAAAGGCACGCGCAACCTGAATCGAGTCCTGCTGATCGGCGGCGTGACGCGTAATGAAGCCATGTTGGCGTCGTTGCGCGCCAAGCTCCCGGCCACGGAATTCGTGGTGCTGCCGGAGAGTTCGTGGTTCGAAGCCTGGGGCACCGCCCTCCTCGTCCGAGACTCACCCTGCGACACATCCCCGAAGATTGCAGCACAGCCGGGCCTCGGCCGTCTCCCGCCGCTCCATCTCTATGGCGAACGGGTGCAAGTGATCGCGGCCCCGCCCCATCAGGCTCCTCCCGAAGGGCCGTTGGTTCTGGGAGTGGATGCGGGATCGACAACCACTAAAGCTATTTTGCTCGACCCCTCGACGCACGCCGTCGTGGCCTCGTATTACGGGCGCACGAAGGGGAATCCCGTGGCGGCCACGCGGGAATGTCTCCAGGCGCTCATCGAACAAGTGGGCAATCGCCAGATCGGGTTGATCGGCACAACCGGATCGGCCCGGGAACTCGCCGGCGCCTATCTGGGCACCGAGCATGTCTACAACGAGATCTCGGCTCATGCAGCCGGCGCGACGCATTTCGATCCTGACGTGGACACGATTTTTGAGATCGGCGGGCAGGACTCCAAGTACATCTATCTGCGCAACGGCGTGCCCATCGACTATGCGATGAATAACGCTTGTTCGGCAGGCACGGGATCCTTCCTGGAAGAGAGCGCCCACAGCGATCTCGGCATCACCGTCTCGGACATCGCCGACCTGGCGCTGGCCGCTCCGTCCCCGGTCAACTTCAAGGCGACCTGCGCGGCCTTCATCAATTCCGATATTCGTCTCGCCCAGCAACAGGGCCATCCCCGCGACAACATCATCGCCGGACTGGTGTATGCCATTGCCGGCAATTATCTGAATCGGGTCAAGGGACCGCGCTACGTGGGAAAGAAAATCTTTTTGCAAGGCGGCGTCGCACTGAACCGCGCCGTCGGGTACGCATTTGCCCACAGCGTCGGTCGTCAGGTGGTGATTCCGCCCAGTCCGGAATTGCTCGGCGCGCTGGGGGTCGGACTTCTCGCTCTGAAACGATCCGGCGAGGTGCTTGGCCATACCGTTGATCTGCTCACTCTCGGAGCACCGGAGATGAAGCTCGTCGGCCGCTTCACATGTGGCGCCTGCAAGATGTACTGCAGCATCGACCGCTTCGAAGTCGCCGGACGCCGGTTTCCTTTCGGAGGCCGCTGCAGCCTCTATGAGAATGTGTGGAAGCGAAAGGCCAGGACCTCCGCGGCTCAAGACTTGGTCGAAAAACGCGCCGAGATACTCTTTCAAGTCACCCCCGCTCCGCCCGCCTCCACGCCAAAGCACGAGCGACTGGAACGCACTCACTGGGGCGTGGGACCAGCCTATGAAAGCGCAAAGGCCTTTGTGCGGGAGTCATTGGGCCGTTCCAATGGCACAGCAGTCGCGAGTGGCACTCGCATCGGCATTCCCAGAGCCCTGACGACGCATTCGCTGTTTCCGCTCTACTCCACGTTTTTTTCTCGTATAGGCATGGAGGTTGTGCTCTCGGATGTGGACCCACGAGGGGATCTGAGTTCGCATTCGGGTTTTTGCTTCCCCGCGCAGATTGCGCACGGCGCGATCTTGGACCTGGTCAAGAAAGACGTGGACCTGATCTTCATGCCGCACGTCGTGCGCATGCCCCATCCGAACCAGTGCAAAGATTCGTACCTCTGTCCGATCACGCAGGCCGGGCCCTATTTCCTGGCCAAGGCCTTTCCCGATCGCCGCTTAGTTTCCCCCGTATTGGAGTTCATCAACGGCTACGAGACCTGCACCACCCTGGTCGACATGGCGGTGGCGGAGTTTGGAATCGGGCGCGAGTTGGCCACCAGCGCCTGGGAAGCCGCTGTGCAGGCGCAGACAGACGCAGAGCGCAGGCTCCGTGATCTCGGGAAGCAGGCGCTTGATGAAGCGATCGCGGCGGGCAAGCCGGCCATTCTACTCGCGGGCCACAGCTACAACGCCTTCTCTCCGGAGGCGTCGCAATCCGTGGGTAAGAAACTCTCCAGCATGGGGGTGTCTGTCATCCCGGCCGACTGTCTGCTGTCATCTGGAGAGGGGCCCACGTCCTGGCACTTTGCGAACCAGATCTTGAATGCCGTCGGCATTGCGAAGCAACATCACAACTTATTCCTGCTGAGCGTCAGCAATTTCAGTTGCACCATCGACGCGTTCACCCACTCCATGCTCGCTTCAGAGATGGGGTCGAAACCCTACCTGGTCCTCGAGATCGACGCCCACACCGCCGATGCGGGAGTTCAAACCAGGCTGGAGGCCTTCCTGGACATCATCCACAATTATCGGGACGTGCACACCGCCGGCGCCGGCCCCTTCGTTCGGTGCCGGGTCGTTCCGGGCGGCCGCGTCATCCGATCAAACGGCGAGTCCGTGCCGCTCACGGACCCACGAGTGAAGGTCTACTTTCCGAATTTCTCCCCCTACCACACCACAGCCTTTGCCATGGGAGCAAGATGGCTCGGGCTCCACGCTGGCCCCGTCATTCCACTGGACCGAACCCAACTCGACAAGGGGCTGCAGCATACCTCCGGCCGCGAATGTCTTCCCTTGCCGGTCTGCATCGGTCAACTACTCCAGATCCATGAGCATCGCCAGCCCGGAGAAATCGCGGGATACTACATGCTCCAGGGCGGCGCGCCCTGTGTCAGCGACGCCTACATGGGGTATTTTGAACGATTCCTCACCGAGCACCGGCTGACTGATCTGTTCCTTTTCAATCCGCAGCCGGATAACGACTTCCTCGGCTTCGATAAAACTGTCCTGGCGCAGCATCTGTCACCGACGATCATCCTCGCGGACATTCTGGTGGAGATCGATCATGTGCTCCGTGTCGTCGGACATGAGGACGCGCTCGATCAAATGCGGAACGAATGGGAGCGGTTCGCCGATGGGGCTCGTTCGCTCGACGAATTCCATGCCTCCCTGCCTTCATTCGTCGAGCGCCTGACGCACCTGCCCCGCACCAGAGATCCGCGCACCTGCCCACGCGTCGTCGTGGCCGGCGACTTCTTCACGCGCTTCAGTTCGTTTTTCATGGATGGCGTGCGCGACCTCTATGCCGAACGAGGCATCATCCTCAAGCCGGTCGACCTGAGCGAGCTGTTTCTCTATGTCGCGTATCAACCCATGGCGGAAACGGCCACTACCTGGGGTATGAAACCAGGCGGCCTGGCTCTGGCCAAGGCCTGCACGAGGGTATTTCAACCGGAAGGCAAAGAGTACATCCAACAGTGGATGAGCTACCAGACCTTGAAGCGTGAGGAGGAGCATTACCGCGGGCTCTTTCGTGAGACCGGTCTATTGGTGGCCGGTCCCAACGCCGTTTCGTCCATTTTCGAAAAGGGCGCCGAGCATGTCTCGCCCGCAATTTATGGGGAACTCCTCCCGACGGTGGGCAAGGGACTGGAGGCCGCCCGTGAGGGGTACGACGGCATGCTCGTTATCGGGCCGTTCAACTGTCTCCCCTTCCGGATTTCGGAAGCTATCCTCAAACCGCTCAGCATCCAGCAAGGCATGCCCATTCTCACCTACGAGAGCGACGGCTATGCCGTCTCCCCGTCAGTGCTCAGGCAGGTAGACGTCCACATCCAACAGGTGCTCGAACATGCGACCAGCAACCACGTGACACAAGGGTAATGCGCGGCTCGCTCGTGCTCGCCGGCGGTGCGATGGCTGAGCCGAGCGTCGCATCGCCGAAGAAGGAATCCTTCCATGATCACTTCAATCGCTTTCACCGTCTATCCGGTTTCCAACATGGAACGGGCTCGAGCCTTCTATGAACATGTGCTGGGCCTGCACGTGAGTTGGCACTATCAAGATATCTGGATGGAGTACGACCTTGGCGCTTCCACTTTCGCCATCTCCACCGCAGAAACGGGACATACTGCGGGAGCAAAGGGAGCAGTGGTGGCATTTGAAGTGTCAGACTTCGACGCCTTCGTGCAGAAGATGAAGGAGCGGGCCGTGGCGTTTGTCACAGAGGCCTTCGACACGCCTGTCTGCCGGATGGCGGTGATCGAGGATCCAGACGGCAATCACATCACAATCCACAAGCGAAAATCGTGAGGGAGCACTCGGTGCAAGCGGGCTCCGAACGCCACACCGCGGACATTTCCGGAAGCGGTCACACCAGTACGATTATCGGCCGTGCACCTCACATTCTGATTACCGGAACACCGGGAGTCGGCAAGACCACGCTGACTCGTGAGCTGGCAAGGCAACTGGCAGACCATCACCCGGCGGGATTCTATACGGAAGAAATCCGTGACGCTCAGGGAACCAGAGAAGGGTTCCGACTCGTGACGCTCTGCGGTCACCAGCTGGTCTTGTCCCACATCCACCACCCCGGGCCTTACCGTGTCAGCCGATACGGAGTGGATGTCCACGGGTTCGAGCAGCTTTTGTCTGACCTTGACCTCAGCCACACTCAGTCTCGACTCGTTATTATCGACGAAATTGGGAAGATGGAATGTTTCTCGCGCCGCTTCACGGACGACATCACTGCGCTGCTGAATCAGCCGAAGTTTCTCGTTGCGACAATCGCCCTGAAGGGCGAAGGGTTCATCCGTCACGTGAAAGATCGTCCAGACTGCAGACTCATCACCGTTACGAGGGAGAATCGTGACCGGCTCCTGAGCGAGCTCGCTGCCGAGTTGAAGAATAGTCTCCCTGAAGGGACGAGATAACCGGAGAGCGTGTACAAGCTGGTCGGAGCGCAGCGGTCACAGGCAGAGCGATGAGGGATGCAGAAGGTGTTCAATTCCTTCAATGGTGCCTGCCGAGGCTGCGGCTCATATGGCCCGGTTATCGCAAAGTGCGACGGCAGGTGTATAAGCGCATCCAGCGACGGCTTCAGCTGCTGGATCTTCCATCTCTCGCCGACTATCAGGTTTATTTGGAAACCCACCCGGAAGAATGGACCGTCCTGGACTCATTTTGCTGGATGCCCATCTCGCGGTTTTACCGGGATAAGAGCGTCTTTCAATTTCTTGAGCAAGAAGTGTTGCCTTCCCTTGCCCGGCAGGCACTGGCCCAAGGCGAGAGCGTCTTGCGATGCTGGAGCCTCGGCTGCGCGGCCGGAGAAGAACCCTATAGTCTCTCACTTCTCTGGAAGCTGAAGCTCCAAGCCCAATTCCCGACCGTTCGGCTCATCATCCTCGCGACCGACATCGACGATCAAGCCATCGCCCGTGCCCAGCAAGGTTGTTACCCGCTGAGCAGCCTACGGGATCTGCCGGAGAGCTTGCGCGCGCAGGCGTTTGATCACACAGCGGAAGGATTCCGGATCAAGCCGGAGTTTAGGGAGCCAGTGACCTTTCTCGTCCAGGACATCCGAAAGGCGGCACCAGAGGAGACCTTTGACCTCATCCTGTGCCGGTACTTGGCCTTCACCTACTTCGATGCAACGTTGCAGGACACCACCCTTCGACAACTCACGGAACGGATTCGACCAGGCGGTGCCATCGTGATTGGTAATGGCGAATCGTTGCCTGAGGGTGAATTCGGCCTGATCCCGTGGTCAGAAAATGAGGGAGTCTATCGGCGAGTCTAGCAAGACGCAGAATTAGCGAGGCTCTCAGCACACCGCATACACTCCCCGTGTCAACGCCTTGCAGAAGGACTTGATGTGGGTGAAGGCTAGCCGGACTTCTCGCTGGATCTGCGGGCGCACGACCGCCAGCGTTGTCCCATTCGCCAGGGTGACTTCGACCACCACGACTTGAGGCGAGGAAATCGGCTTGCCGATCTGGCTTGTGATCCAGACAGTCACATCTTGCAGCCCTTGCACCTTTTTGTGGATGTCCTCCGCCAACACTTGCGCGAGCACGTTGTAGATTTTCCCGACATGAGCCACGGGATTTTTTCCCGCTGCTGCCTCGGCGCTGGCCGGCCGACGCAGTGAGATGATCCCGCACACGCGATTGCCTCTCCCGACCTCGCCCGAATCGCCCGCTTCCGCCGACGTACCCAGCAGCGTCAGATACGCGCCGGCCTCACCAGCGCCGGACTGATCCAACTCGTTCAAGAAAACCTGCGGAGAGAAACCGGCCACTCCCTTCCGTTTCACGAAAGCGGTCAGGGCCTGTCTTGCCGACGCTTTCCGCTTGAAGTACTCAGACTCCGTGCGGATCAGTGGAGCCAGAAACGGCATGGCCACTGTAATATTCACGTCCCTGCCGGTCCGAACGCCGAGCACCTTCACGTCTTGTCCCGTGTCCGGAAACTCCTTCTTAAACGAGGGGCCGTTCAGAAACTGCTCGACCTGGAACACGAGGCGCTCCGTTGGTGTCAGCGGGGCATACCCCACGGTGGCGGAAGTGTCATTGGCCACGGCTTCCCGCGGCCGCTCGACCACGGACCGCAGCTCCTCCGACGCTGGTCTCAGCTCGACCTGGCACTCGAGATCTTTGAGGGGTTTGATTCGGGGTAAATGACGTTTGAACCATTTATAGGCCGCCCGTTCCGCAATCTCTTTCACCGGAATATGTTTGTTTTTCCATTCGAAGGTGGCTCGGTCGCCCATGACCAACCGCATCGGAGCGAGCACCGAGCCTCCACCAAATCGGCAGGCCACCTGGCCGGCCACCAACATCGCCTTGTCGGCGTTGAAATGGAGGACCCGGCCGCAGGTCTTGAGATAGGCCTGTGCCAGTTCGACGGCAACGGATTCCATCACGGCATCGCAGATGGTGTCGGGATGGCCTAATCCCTTCCGCTCCACAATCTCCACCGCTTCCCGCGCGGGGGACATCCAAGAGGACTCGATTATCATGGGCTCGATCATGCTACCTTCTCTTGCTCTTGCAACGGTCGCAACCTCATTCTAACCGGAGGGAACCTGTCCATATCGCCCTCTCAACGGAATGTACAACACTTCGCAAATGACCTGGCGATTCAGGCCCTGTTCACCTTTAGTCAGCAGCGTGAGGTTCTGGATTCCCTGTTCCTCGATCGGTGCAATCAGCTTCCCTCCCACCGTGAGTTGCTCCAGCAGCGGGGGCGGAACCGCTCCACAGGCGGCCGTGATACAGATGCGATCATAGGGCGCGTGCTCAGGGCTCCCCTGGCCACCGTCTCCAAGCACCACGCGCACATCGTGGTATCCAGCCCGTTCAAGATTCGTCCTGCCGAACTCATAGGTGACCGGATCGATTTCGATCGACACCACCACGCCGGTCGGTCCCACGACTTGCCGCGCCACAGCGGCGCCGTAGCCCGAGCCAAGGCCGATCTCCAAAAATCGATGGCCCACATCGAGTCCCAGCGGTTCATAGAATAGGGGATAGCTGTGGGGGCAAGAGATCGTGGCGCGGGTGCCGGGGAGCGGGAGCGGAACTTCTTGATAGGCATAGTCGCGATATCGAGGCGGAATAAAATCCTCGCGGCGGACCGTCAGCAGAGCGGATCGGATTCTCTCCGACCGAAGCAGGCCATCCGCGATGAGTTGCCGGATCTTGTCCTCGCGCTCCTTTTGCAACTCGTCACGGCTTTTCCTTGGCTCAGTCTGCGGCGGGATGATCCAACCCTGAGTCATAAGCAACTCATCGCGCAGCACTCATCACTGGTCACCGTTCTTCATGGATTGTCAGATCTCAGGTTTGGAGCAAGGCCGGTGCCATTCGGATTGTCTGGTGAAACCCGAGTGTATCTGGCAGCTTGGCGCACGAAGTTCATAAGAACCAGCCTCGTCATAGGGATAACTTGCTACAGCCCTAAGACTGCCTATGTAGTGAAACGCTACAGACTGACATCGCAACGATCTCCTCAGTCACATTATCAAGCTCACGCCGTGGCATTCTGATTGCTCATCTCTTGACACTGCGAGAGTTGAAATCCGAGGCCTCCATGAAATCTCTCATCCGAAGCTCCACGCCTCTGGTGCCGTTGTGCTTCGCCCTCATCCAGGTGCTGATGGGGGCCTCCTCATGCAACGGGGACCGAGCAGCTGACTCTCCTCTCATCGATCCAAATCGCAAGACCGAGCGCCACCGGATGGTCGACGAGCACATCATCCCCAGGGGTATCACAGACCAAGCAGTGCTCGCCGCGATGCGGCATGTACCGCGCCATCGCTTCGTACCGGCCATGTATGCTGCATTCGCCTACATAGACGGCCCCTTGCCGATCGGCCATGGCCAGAGCATTTCGCAACCCTCGTTGGTTGCCATGATGACGGAGGTGGTGACGCTGAAGAAGACGGACAAGGTATTGGAGATTGGAACTGGATCCGGATACCAGGCCGCCGTCCTTGCGGAGCTTGCCGACAAGGTGCTGACGATCGAGATCCTGGAGCCGCTGGCTCGCCAAGCGGAACGCACCTTGACGGAACTGGGCTACAACAACGTCCGGGTTCGCGTGGGCGACGGCTACCAAGGTTGGCCAGAGGAGGCGCCTTTCGACGCCATTATCGTGACCGCCGCGCCCGATCACGTCCCTCAGCCGTTACTCAATCAATTGGCCGTCGGCGGGCGGCTGATTCTGCCGGTCGGCCGATTCTACCAGACCCTCGAGCTCTATCGCCGAACCACGGAGGGCTATGAGCACAAGACCCTCACGCTCGTGCGGTTTGTGCCGCTGACCCGCCTCGGGGAAGAGAAGGAAGAGTAGGCCATGCAGATTGAAAGAGGCGAGCAAGATCCATCCACACTTCCCCGTCACATCGGCTGGTTCACAGCCGGCTGTGTGCTCGTCAGCAACGTCGTCGGCAGCGGCATCTTTACGACCACGGGATTCATGGCGCGCGACCTCGGCCATCCGGGCTTGATCCTCTCCATTTGGCTGGGAGGGGCACTCATCGCACTCGCAGGAGCACTCTCCTACAGTGAATTGGGTGCCGCTTTTCCGGTCGCCGGTGGAGAATATGCCTACCTCCGCCGGGCTTACGGGCCGTTCGTCGGTTTCCTCAGCGGCTGGACCTCCTTCACCATCGGCTTCAGCGCGGCCATTGCAGCAGGAGCCGTGAGCTTCGCCGCCTACCTCTTTCAGATCCTTCCTCTTGATGACGAAGGAGGGATCCGGTCAACAGCCATCGCGTTAGCCCTCCTCTGGTTCATCACAGGATTCCACCTGGCCGGCGTTGGAGCAGGCGGATGGCTCCAACGGACGCTGACGGTCCTGAAGGTGGGAGCTATTCTCTTGCTGATCGCGGCGGGCCTGATGGTCGGGAGGGGCGACTGGGCTCATCTCACTCCCACGGATACTCCTCCTCTCCCCGGCATCGGACCATACGTCGTGTCGTTGATCTTTGCCCTCTACGCCTACTCGGGGTGGAACGCCGCGGCCTATCTGGCGGGAGAGATCACCGATCCTGCCCGCACCATCCCCCGGACCATGATCGGAGGCACGCTCTTCGTCGCGCTGCTCTATCTCCTGCTGAACGGATTCTACTTCTATGCGCTGCCGGTGACGGAACTGGCCGAACCGCCGATTCTTCCCGTCGCCGATAAAGTCGCCAGAGCGCTCCTGGGTATCGAGGCCGGCCGGTTCGTGACCGTCATGCTATGCCTTTCGATCGCAGGAGCCGTGAGCGCCATGGTCTGGGCCGGACCGCGCGTCTACTATGCCATGGCGCAAGACGGGTTGATTCCTTCCCTCTTCGCGAGCACCCCCGGCATGGAACGCACCCCGATCAACGCCATTCTGCTGCAAAGCCTGTGGGCCTCAGCCCTGATTCTGTCGGGGACCTTCGAACGACTGGTGATCTACAGCGGCACTGTGCTGATGATCTTCAGCGCACTTGCAGTGGGAGCCGTACCGATTCTGCGTCGGCGGGAACCGGACCTGCCTCGTCCGTATCGCACCCCACTCTACCCATTTGTCCCGGGCTTTTATCTTCTTGTGTCGGCCGTGATCGTCGGGGTTGCGCTCTATGAACGTCCGCTGGAAGGTGGCCTCGGTATTGCGACGGTCTTAGCCGGGACACCGCTCTATCTACTGTGGCAATGGCATAGGAGGGCCCGCCAACCACAAGACTCGTCCGGACAGCAGCACTGAGGGACATCACCGCAGGTCTTCGACAAATACTGCGGCTTGGAGGGGCAGAGCAGGACCGACAACCGACTTACTCAATGAGCGGGGTCTGAGAATGGACGCCGAACTGCTCCAACTTTTCGACACGGACTCCGATGAGGCGAATTAATTTCCCCTGGGGGTTTTCACGATCGTCAAGGAAGGGCAGCAACAGGTTCATCGCTTCCCCCTGGAGGACATTGAGCGAGTTCATAGGAACGGGAAGCGTGTGACTGCGTGACTTGGTTTCAAAATCGGCAAAGCGCACCGTAAGCACCACGCGGTGAAAATGCGTAAACCCTTCTGTAGTTAGCCGGCGCATGACATCCCGACAGAGGGCCCTGAGCCGCTCGACCAGAAACGGCGAGTTCCCGGTATCCTGCTCGAAGGTTTCCTGTTCCCCGATGGATTTGACTTCATGCGTTTCCTCAATGGGAGACTCGTCCCTGCCACGAATTTTCTCATACAGATCCATTCCTCGCTTCCCGAACATTGCGCGTAACTCATCCTGAGAGAACCGTCGCATGTCTTTGATCAGCTCGACGCCGACCGCCGCGAGTTCGGACTCAGTCTTGGGGCCGACACCAGGAATGGTTCGCACAGGAAGGGGCGCGAGGAATTCGGCAACGTCTTCTTCTCTCACGGTAGTCAGGCCATCAGGTTTAGACATGCCGGAGGCGATTTTCGCGACGAGCTTATTGGGGCCGATGCCGACCGATGCGGTCAGATACTCTTCAGATCGTATGGCGCGTTTCACCTTGCGGCAGACTTCTTCTGCGAGGGTATAGGATTCGCACGAACTCAGATCGAAATAGGCTTCGTCGATGCTGGCCTGCTCAACCAGCAATACAAAACGTTGCAGGCTCTCCATGACATGGGCGGAGACTTCGGCATAACGCTGCATGCGTACGGGCAGGAACGTGGCTGGGGGTTGTCCGTGCTTCCTCGCTTCTTCCGACAGCCGCCACGCTATTGAGATCGGCAAGGCCGAATGGATTCCGTACTCGCGTGCCTTGTAATTCGCGGTGGATACCACGCCCCGGCCTTTCCCGCCACGAGGATCAGCCCCAACCACAATAGGCAATCCGCAAAGTAACGGATTGTCACGCTCCTCAATCGCCGCGAAGAAAGCATCCATATCAAGGTGGCCTACAATTCTCATGAGGCTTCACACGTGTAGAGGTATTCCGTATCTTTCCAGCAGAAACAGCAATGCCTCGCTGGGGAGAAATACCACTGCTGCTCCGGCACGAGTGGCGTCAACACCACACGCGTGGATCTCAGCGGAAGGTAACCGCCTGTGCGACGGGAGTGAAGCCCCCCGCCCCTTCGGCCGATTCACGAAACTAGTTGGACGCTGCGCTGACAGGTTTTGGTTTCATCGCTGCTCGAACAAGGTGATTTCCCACTCGTCGGGTGGAGTATCGTGCCGCAAGATGTACAGACCACTGTCACCACCCCGAACCTTGAAATAGCGGTGATCCCGGCCAGGCCAGCAATCGAGGACCGCTACGACATCGATTCGACGGTCGCCCAAAATGAACGCCCGGGGCACTTCTTCGCCTCGGTGTCCCGCGGAGCATTCCACATGAACAGTCACTCGCCAATCCGGCCCCATACCAAGTTTCATCGCTTCAACGCCTCACCTGCCTCACCGCAGGCCAGGCAGGTCGTCGCCGTGGGTAAGGCCTGCAGTCGAGCAACGGGAATCTCCTTGCCGCAGCGCTCACAACGGCCGTACGAACCGGCCTCGATTCTCGTGAGAGCAAGGTCGATGGCTTCAATTTCCCTCTTTTCCCGCTCATCCAACCGATCGAGCAACCGTACCATGGTTTCTGTCTGCCCTCGCTCTTCAGCTTCACGTTCCACATCCGTCTCGAGCCACAGCAGATCCTCCTCCGTCTTTGCGGCCTGACGAAACAGATCCCGTCGTTGTGCGAGCAGTTTGACGCGTAACTCCTGTAATGGCAGCATGATTCCCTTCCTCCCTCTTATAGCCATTTGCCGTTTGGCACTTTTCTACTTCCCTCTTGAGGGGTCTTCGCCATCCCATAGCGGCCGAACAACATCTTGCGCGGAGCCATTTCATAGACCAGCGCATTCAGCCAATCGACCAACAGCAGTTCATCATCAGGCGCCTCACAGGCGATCGGCACCGATTGTGTCGGAGCAACAGCCCCCAGGTCGGTGATCATGGCGGTCAAAGCGAGCCCTGCTCCTTCAAAGGCCGCCTCATTGGTCGGGCAAATCCCTCGCACACCCATATCGGCTTAGTGCGGAAAATTTTCCCAGCTTGCTTCCATAGTTTCGAAACGAGGAGATTGCCAACGCCAACTCTAAGAGCGTTACCGGTTACTTCACGCTGATTGTTCCGACCTGCCTCTCTACATCCATTGTGGTTCCAAAGACCTTGCATTTAGTCTGCATGGTTCGCAGGAGAAACTGCCGCTCTTGTTCATTCGCCACACGAACCCCAAGATCCTCAATGCAGGTCGGATGAAGCCTGATGCGCGCAATACGGCCTCGCTCCGCCTCCAATATAAACAGGAACGAGAGATCGTTGCGCTCATCCTTGTCGACCGCATAGTCGTCGACGAAATCGCCGGCCGAGTAGAGAATGGCTTTTCCGTTGTAGCATTCAATCCCCTGAGGCGTATGGTTGGAATGGCCCCAGTACAGGTCTGCTCCCATGTCGAGAAGATCGCGCGCCAGCGCTTGCATCGCTCGTGACGGCGCGCCCCAATTGGGGCCGACGTGGGCACTGACAATCACCAGGTCTGCTTGCCGCCGTGCTGAGAGCAACACCTGAGCCACCCGCGACCGGTAGGGTTCGTTTAATCCGCGGTCGTTATAGGTCACGTAGTTGACGCCGGGCTTCGTATCGGTCGCCTCCCATTCCGGCTCATTGTCCGTGAGCGCGACGACCGCGATGCGTCCCTCCGGCAACCTGAGCAACACCGGAACAAGCGCCTCCTCCAGCTTTGCACCGGCGCCGGTCCGCTTAAATCCTGTCCGGTCGAGCAGGTTCAAACAGTCGAGAAGGGCATCGGCTCCGAAATCCAAGACATGGTTGTTCGCCAAGGTCACACCGTCGATCTTGGCCGCCTGGAGAAACTCGAGCGCGCGGGGGCGGGCACGGAAGTGAAAGGCTTTTGTGGTCGGATGCCAGGGTTCTCCCCGGTCGCTGATGACACATTCCAGATTGATGAGTCGGCAATCGGCGGCCAGCATGATCGGGAGCACGTCGCCCCAGAGAGCTTCGGGACGCACAGACCGGTTTTGGATCACGTATTGATCCACGAGCCGACCGAGCATCACATCACCAGTCAAGGCTATCTTCACGGCCTCTCCTGTACCGTCTCGCTCATGGACCCTGCTCTATTGCGCGCAAGAGCTCTCGGCCATTCAACGCCGACCTTCTCCACTCAATTTCCGCTCCATCATGAGCTCACTCGAGGCTGACTGCCCGTTCTATTGTGCTTCCACGCCAGGGCTTTGATGCGAATCATGATCTCCTCCGGATCCTTCACGCCTCGTAACGAAAGCAACCGGTCGTTGCTTCGCGGATGAACGACGATCGTGCCGATTCCAAAGAAATCTGCGATACGCCCCTGCTGAACTTCCACATCTCCTACATCGCTCAACGGGATGGATTGAATCTCGTGCCTTGTATAGCCGTTCCGCACCGTGATCTGACCTTGCGAAATCTCATAGTGTGCCCAGTGCCGCAATATCGCGGCACAGACGAGAAGAAGCCCGGCCCCAATCACCCACATCTCCCATCCGTCCACACCAAACTTGAAAAATAACCCGCCCCGCAGTGCAGAGACGGCACTCAGGAGATAGAGCCAGGTAAAATGCGCCCAGGAGGGAAAGGCCTCCCAGGCCAGCTGTTGCTCCTCCGGCTTCGTGACCGCATATAGCCTCATCATGACAGCATCTCCTTCGCCGGATCCGAGTTGGTCGCGGAGCACTCCGTTGGGGCGACCTGAGCACCGCTCGATTCCTACAGCCAGTCCCGGTGAGCCTTCTCCATCATCTCCCCCCACATTGCACTGAGCGGGATCTCGCTGAGAAAGTAGGCGCCTGGCTCAAGTTGCGGGACTGCGCGAGCGGCGGCGAGCATGACCTGAGCCGTCAATACCGACTCTTCAAAGCGCGCCTCCAGCAGTAGATGCTGGTGTCCAAGTCGGCGCGGAGGGCCCCTTCGATCGATCACCACTCCCCGCCCTTCTTGTTCAAGGGCTGCAAGGCTCTCGACGGAAAACACCTGCGTATCCGCTCCGAGAAACAACGGATCGGCGCGGATAGCTTGAGTGATCTTGTCTGGGTCTGCCCCCTTCTCCAGTTCGACATAGACATAGCGTTGGAACCTTCCTTCGGCGGTCCGCACTTCGGCACAGAGAGCATCCTTCACTCCCGTCACGCTTCGAGCCATGGTGGCGTGGCGGAGGCTGATGCCCGTGTGATGGCGCGTCTCGGTCTCCCCTCCCGGTGTCAGCAGGGCAAACCATGAGCGGAATATGGACAGCGCGCCGGGATCCCACCCCGCTCCGATGATCGCTGGCACCTGATAACGGAGTGCCAGCTTGTGGATCATTTCCTTATGGGCATGGAGCGCGTCTCCGTGTAGCGTGGCGCACTCCACAATCGGGATTCCATGCGGAAGAATCTGGGAGACGGTTTCTTCGACGACATTTGTCGGCACGCAGATGAGCGCGGCCCGGACATCCTTCACTTGGCCGATGCGGGTAATCACCGGAATGCGTCGGAGTTGTTCCGGGAGCTTCCCCCCTGCCGTCGCAATCCGACGAACAATCGCCGCCAGACTGAGGTCGTGACTCATGGAAATAAACTCTGCGCACACCTGTCCCACTCTTCCAAATCCTACGATGGCGACCTGCAGTGGTTTTCCCGACGTCACAATCCCACCTCATTCCCAGAACAGAATTTCCGGCGCTCTCCTCTCGACCGGCTTCGTCTCTCCGATTGGATAGCCCAAGACAACGGGAAACACCGGCACATAGCCGTCAGGAATGCCGAGGCTTCGCTTGATCCTGGCCTGATTCAACCAAGGTCGCGCAAACCCGATGGGACAGGTTCCTAAACCCATCGAGCAGGCGGCCAGCATGAGATTTTGCGCGGCGAGGCTACAATCCTCTTCGCCGTTATGCGCACCCTGTCTCGCACAGATAATAATGAGTGTCCCAGCCCGGTGGAACACATGGTAGTCGGGATCGGCAATCATGTCTCGATACTTCGCCAACGGTGAATCCGGCTTCAGACGTAGTAGTACGTGGGCTTTGATACGGTCCGACCAGGATGCGAGCCGCTTTGGATCCTGAAGCACCACAAAGGCCCAGGGCTGCTCGTTCATTGAGCTGGGAGCATGGGTCGCAGCCTTGATGAGCACTTCAACAGTCGCTTTGTCGACCGGCTGGTCGGTATAGGCGCGCACGGCACGGCGCTGGTAAATGGCTTCCATGACGTCCATCACATCCCTCCATCAGGCCCGCATGCGTGTGACAGAACTGCGTTAGTCATCAGACGAGCGCCGAGGGTAAAGCGGCGAACGTTGACGTCCCGAAACGGGACCTCGCTTCATGTTTTATGAAGCAGGAAACTTCCTGAGCCCCGTCCTTCCCGCCAACTCATGCAGCTTCTCGTGAATCGACTCATTATTGTAGGTGTGGATGTCGGCGAGAGCCTCACAGTACGCTGTCAGGGCTTCCAGCCAGATCTTCTGATTCTCACAGGTGGCCGGCCCTTCGCGCGCAAGGGCAATCTGCCGCGAGGCCTCTTTCAGTTTTCCTGCCGCTTCTTCCACATGACGAGACACCGTCATTGAGCCTCCTTTCTCCGTTGCCTCCCGCAAGCCTACGGCACTTTGATGAACGGGTACCGCTCACGTAACGACTTCGTGATGAACCCCACCCCACATTCGTCACCGATGATCTCGATTGCGATAATGACGTCAGGATCATGGAAGTCGACATGCGGAGTACGCCCACGCTCTTCCAACGATGCGATCAACGCATGGGCCAGTTCCTGCTCGATCTCCCGGCTGTGAATCTCGCCCTTGTGTCCCCTGCGTTCGATTCGGATATAAAACGATCCGCTCCCGATCTGCTCGGCAGCGGTGAGCAACTCCGCCTTGAGCAGCGGGATCAACGTCTCCGTCGCGAAGACAAACGTGCGATCAAGCGGCACGAGCCTGGCGAGCGGGAAGAGAAAACCCGGCTTCACCTCTCCGGCGCGGCGTAATTGTTCGAAAAACGCCTCGTGATCCTCCACTCGTCCGATTAACACACCAAGATAGGGAGCCCAGCGGAAATCGCCGAATCGTTTAAGACGCCTGGCCAAACGTCCGTGCTCGTGATTCCTGGCCGTGGCCAGCACATTCCATGGCGTCGTCCATCGATGCTCAGATCCATTGTCGTGCAGCGTCTGATCCCGCGTCATTAGGCCCCGCATCGATAGGCCTCAAGCTCTCCCGCCTCAGCCGCTCGGTTGAGATCGGCAATGGTGCGCCCACTCACAACCGACCGGTTCCATTCTTCGGGCATCTCACTGTCAGGCCTGGCTTCTTTGTCTCTTCGTTTGATCAACAGCCATTGGCTGGGACGTCCCTTCATCCGGATGAGCGCAAAGCCCCCCCGCAGCCGTCGACCGTGCAGGACGAACTCCAACGTCCCTGCTCGCCACATGGCTTCAGGAGAAATTCCCTCCTCTCGGGCCTCGAACCAGCCCCTGTCCCAGAGAATGACCGGCCCTGCGCCATAGTGCCCTTCCTCGATTATCCCTTCGAAATCCGCATAGGCGGGATCGTGATCTTCAACCTCAATCGCCAACCGCTTCACCTGTGGGTCAAGCGACGGCCCTTTGGGAATGGCCCACGATTTCAACACTCCGCCAATTTCCAGCCGGAAGTCATAGTGGAGGTGAGAAGCCTGGTGTTTCTGGACGTTAAAGATGGGACGGCGTGTCGACATGGCGATCCCCTTCACGTCGAAGATTCGTCATGTGGAAACAGCCGGATCCGCATACTCCAGCCCTCCCATCCAGCCTTCGATGAGCAATCGCGGTGCCGACACACTCCTATTGCTTCCGCCTTACGCTCGAGTCTTCATTTGCAGAACAATTCCGACCAGATGGAATCATGCAGGAAATCCTAAAATCGATTCTGGTCTCGGGACATGATGGCGACCTTTTGCCACAGAACCGTCGCCGCACCTGTAGCGGATTTCCTCAAGCACCTCTTGCCGGGCCATCCTCGGTTCCACTAAAACTCACGACTTTCTCAAGACTTTTATACAAGTTGGCAAAGGCTCAGCTTTGAAGCACCGTGGTCCCGTTCTTGCGCATAGAGACAGCTTGAGTTCCTCTGTTACACCCTGGAAGAAGGCTGCGCTCTACAAAGGAGGGTCTGTTCCGATGAAAGTTATTATGTCGTATCTCGGTCTTATTATCGTCAGTGGATTCCTGACATTGACCACGCCCATGACGAACGCCACAGCAGAAACGATCCAGCGGATGGTTCGTGGCACAGTGACCGCCACAAATTCGACCGTCGATCCTCAGACGATTGTGATAAAAGTCATGCTGCCCAATAAAGAAGAGCTGACGGTGGGGGCCCGTGTCCCGACTGATACCAAGATCACGAGAGGCACGAAAACTGTCCGGTTGGCCGACCTGAAGGTAGGGGAATCAGCCGACATAACGTATCTCAAATCGCCGGATGGTTTGGTTGCACGGTCCATTCACGTCCGATAACCAAGGAGCGCTCATGTCGATGCGGTATCGCCTGTCCTATTTCACTTTTCCCCTTTGCTTGCTGGTCGTCGTGATGCTGTCTGGTTGCGCAAGCCGGAAGGTTGTCACGGCGGTAGAAGACCAGAGTTTCACACCGGGAGCAGCCCCAAAGGCGCAAGCCGTGGAAGAGGCGAAGGTCGCCCCTCCAGCTCCGGCAAAACCAGAAATCCCGGCAGCGGCAACAGTTGAGCCACCGAAAGCGGAAGTTCCTCCGGCCAAAACTCCTGCTGCCGAGGACATGCGCATCGTGGAACAGCCTGTCGCTCCTGCACCCGCACCTCGACCGGCTATTGAACCGGCGCCCCCGGTCGCAGAGCTCTCCGATGTCTTCTTCGATTTCGACCGGTTTACGATCCGCGGCGATGCCAGAGCTCCGCTCGAAGCCAATGCGGGCGTGCTGAAGATGCAACCAGGCACCAAGATCCTGATCGAAGGCCACTGCGATGAGCGGGGAACGAGCGCATACAATCTGGTCTTGGGTGAACGGCGTGCACAGGCAGCGAGACAGTACCTGCAGGATCTTGGCGTTCCCTCATCACAGCTCCAAATCACGAGTTACGGGAAGGAACGCCCCTTTTGCACTGACCATAGTGAAGCCTGCTGGCAGTCAAATCGACGCGCTCATTTCACGAGGTAACAGGTAAGCGGGCGAAGAGGCCTGTCAGAGCAACGCTCGGTAAGAGTCCTTGTCATGTAAGGAGGGTGATGTGAAGGAATTAAGAAGACTGCTCATTTGCGGCGTCAGTCTCGTTGCCTTGGCTGGGTGCGCCGGAACAGGCGAGGTTATTCCGCTTCAGATCCACCCACTCAACACTGGATCCGGGTCGGTTTCGAAGCCGGCGGCTCCTCTTCGTGTCGCGGTAGGGCCGATTGAGGACGGTCGCGCCTATAAGACCGGTCTGGGGGTTCGCACCCATCTGTGGGGTGGTGTCAGCTATTTCGACGTCCCGGGCGGTAACCCCATGGAGGTCGTCGCCCAAACCCTCAGCGACTATCTCACCGCCAGGGGCTGGCAAGTGACCAAGCGAGGGAGTAGTGATTCGGCAGATGTCATCCTCACGGGTAAAATTCTCGATCTGTCGGTCCATGCGAAGAGTCGGGTCGGCTTCACTGAAATCTCTACGAAGACGAGGCTTGTCGTCCAGGCGCGGAACGTTGCAGATGAAAGCATGGTCCGCATGACGCTCAATGGAAGCGGATCCGACGATGAATTTTGGTTCGATACGGAGGATATCGAAGAGCTAGTAAATGATGTCCTGACAGACAGTTTTGGCAAGCTGGTCCATGACACGACGGTTGACAACAGGCTTTTACGGCTAAAAACCCCGTAAGGAACGGCCGCTTGCAGGGCAAGAATACTCTGACGCATGTCCACATGATAGAGGCGATGAACAGGATCTGTGAACATGGGATTTTCGTCCCCATGCGACGACGCTCTGCTTAGTGAAATACCAATAGGCCCTCGCGGGATGTACGACTCCCGGCTCAGAACTCGCGGAGCGCAGTTCAGGGTTTATTGTTTGATGAGAGCACAAAAAAGGAAGGCGCGATTACATCTGAGCAGAACATTTGTCGCAAACGTGAAACGAACGGAGAACGCGCAGGCCTCGTAAACTTAATTGGGACCACGAAAAGGGTCGTCGAACACGACCCCGCACTCGACACATCGGACCTTTCCTGTTCTCTCACCGTCTTCTCCAAGCACATCATCGATGATCCGGCCGTGGATGCAGGTGGCGGCCGCTAACGGTGCCTCTGTCCTTTGAGCCAGTATTGTCGGTGACATGGGGTTCCCCCTTCTCTATACGACAGATCATTCCTCCTAGCTATTGCCGCCGTCTCCTTACTTGAAGGTCTACCCACTCGATTTCAAAATGAGACAAACCCTCTGGCCCGGCCTGTGTGAGAGAAGATTCGTCGAGCAACCCCGTACTTTTCTACTTTCCGGAGCCAACTCCTGCTAAAGGAGCCGTGGCAGGAAATGATTTGGCCGAGCCGGTCGGGTGAAGAACCTGCACACGATAGGTCCTCGCCGGGTCCTGTAGAACACGAACCTGTCCGGTTCGACTCAGGTAATCGATGGCCAGGAATACCTGATTCCAGGTCAAGTTCGGACAGAGAGCCACCGCTTCTTCCATGGGACAAGCTGCGCCGAACTTATCCAGCGCATCGTGCACTTCTTGAATCATGCCTTCGACAGCCATGGGACACCTCCACAACAAAGGCCGTCATCTTTCTGTCTTCGGGAGGGATCTTAGTGAAACCGATGAAAGGAGAGAACTAGGGAATGTGCCAGAAGATCAAAGCAATGCTACTAGGGGGCCCTTTAGAGACTGACGAGCCCTTCGGCGATGGCGTATTTTGTCAGGGCGGCGGTCGAATGGAGATCCAGCTCCTCCATGATACGGAATTTATGGAATTCGACTGTCTTTACAGAGATGTTCAGGACGGAGGCAATATCTTTCATCCCCTTTCCTTCGGCAATGAGCTGGAGCACCTCGCGCTGGCGCGCTGTCAAACTCGCCGGAGGCCGCCGACGGGCATGCCCCCTCGGCGGATGCAGGGTGGCGTCCAAGACATCCTTGGTAATCAAGGGGGTCAGATAGTGTTGCCCTTTCATAACGGCATGGATGGCGTCCTTGAGCTCCGTGGCCGCGGACCGTTTGATCAAGTAGCCTGATGCGCCGGCCTTGAACGCTTCCGTGGCATAAGTCGGAGTCGCGTGCATGGTCAGGAAGACGATCTTGCTTTCCGGAACAAGCTTCGTGAGCTGGCGGGCGGCATCCAGGCCGTTCAGCAGCGGCATCGAGATGTCCAATAAGATAATATCCGGACACAGCTTCTGCGCCTCTTCGACCAATGCGCGTCCGTCCTCCACCGTGCCGACCACGTCTCCTTCTTCCTCCACGAGTTTGCGGAGGCCGGCTAACACGATCGAATGATCATCCGCCATCAGAATACGTGGTCGCGCCACGATCATTCCTCCCGGACCGGCACCCAGGCACAAATCTTCGTGCCCTGTCCCGGTCGTGACTCCACGGTGAATACCCCGTTCACGAGACGCAATCGCTCCTGCATGCTGATCAATCCAAGGCCTCGATGAGGAGGACGCTTCCCCTCCTCGGCCGTGAACCCTTTCCCGTTATCCTTCACAGACAGGTCAAGACCCTCCGGAGATCCGAAGAGATCGACGACGACTTGAGAAGCCTTCCCATGCTTGGCCGCATTGCGAAGACTCTCCTGGGTCACCCGGTACAAGCAACCGGCAATTGGCGTTGGAATTGAGTCCGGCAGGTTCTGCGGGTTGTAGAGAACAGAAATGTTCTCTCGTTGTCCAAAACTCCTCACGAGATCCTGCAAGGCCACCTCAAGGCCGACATCATCCAGCAAAGAAGGATGCAGTTGATACGCCAGGTCATGGACATCGTCAGATATGGTCACGACCTGATGTTGAACAGACGCAAGTTGGTGCCGCGCTTCGATCAGCGAGGGAGGGAGGGATCGGGCCAACGCTTCGAGATCAAGGGCCAGTGCTGCCAGCCGTTGGTTCATGTCATCATGAAGATCCCGGGCGAGCCGCCGCCGTTCATCATCCTGAGCCGACAGAAGACATCCTGCCAATTCCCTGAGATCCTCCTGGCTTCGACGAAGAGCCTGGTGACTCTCACGCAAGGCCTCCTCAGTTCGCTTGCGGTCCGTGATGTCCGTGGTAACGCCGCCGATTGCGTGGATCTGGCCGGACGCATTTCGCAAAGGGAATTTCACGACGATGCTCGTATGGAAGCCGTCGGCCTGCCACGCGACCTCTTCAAACTCTTTGGCCACTCCCGATTCGAGGACCTGTCGATCATGAGTCTGAAACTGCTCGGCCTGAGCACGCGGAAACAACTCGATATCCGTCTTGCCCAGCGCACCCCCAG
>DATIFR010000047.1:0-17353 GCA_035455145.1 Nitrospira sp. | reverse complement strand
GAGCGGGGACAGGCCCATTAGCGGTCTGTCCCCGCCCCATTTTTTACCCAGGGACGGCAGGGCTGATCCCTAACGTGCGCGCGTCCAACGAGCTTCGCCAAACACAACTTGTTCGGCCCGGAGCCATTATTACTGATCCTGGCGACGGGATAAAACCCATGTGCCGTGCCGCTTTGCACGAGCACAAGGGATTAGCCCTGCCAGCCCTGTTCAAACCATTCATACGGGTCTGACAATCTTGACTGTTGCGTCTTGCTCGATTCGTCCCAGCGCCGACACCTTGCCACCCATCTCCTTTCGCACAATCCGCTCGATCTGCACGATCGCCCCGCGATGCCACGCATCGACAGCGGCATTCTCAGGTGAAGCCAGCCGATCCTGCCGTCCGACTTCTTGGCGGCCGAGTTCGTTGCACAGCCAGGCCCGCTTCTCCCCCTTCAGTTCGCGCAGTTCACTCACCACCCGATACACGTCAGGCCGTCGCTCCACAATCATCCGTCCGTCAGTCCGCAGCAACAGATAGGAAAACTTCAGCGCATCTTTGATGAACCCCACTTCCTGATCAATCGCTTGGATGGCAGCTGGAGGATCCCAAGCTCTCTCTTCGTGGCACCAGTCGTCTGGATTCACCAGCGCAGGGCAAGGCCGCTCATGGAGGCAAGGGCTGTAGACCGTGCAACGTCTGTCATGGAGTAACCGGTCACGAACCTCATGCAGCTCTCTCGAGGTGGTCCGTAATGCCGGTTCTACCAGCATCATGGTTCCATGTGGCGCGAGCAGCGTCAGAAGTCCGGCCAGCAGACCGGTCCTTGCACCGATGGGATCGACTGCGCGGGAGAATAATTCATTGAGGCAGTTGGCCATGATGATGACATCGTATGGACCGTTCTTATAGATCTGACCGCCCGATGGTCCATTCAGAGGACGCTCAAGGTCCGTTTCGTAAGGAGTGAGGCGCGCGCCGGCAATCCCGGATTCCCGGCAGTAGCTGTCCCAGAGTTGTCCTGCCTGACTTAGCGCATCAGCGGACGAGTCGATCGCGACAACCGTGAGCTTCCCGGCCTGCTCAGGGTGGCGCTGATGGAGCCAATCAAGGACAGCTAAGGCTCCCGTCCCTGGTCCAGACCCCAGATCCAGCACGTTGAGCCCACTCCCCTGCTTATCGATCAGCGTTGCTTCCGGCATTTCATCGAGGAGCACCTGGATCTTGGACAGATTCACCGGCAGGAAGTAGCGCAGATAGGCAGCAGCATGATCGGGATCGTCAAGATATCCGCTTCGCAACGCTACCCTCTCCTTCGTGAAGAGCCGCGAAAGTTCCGCCACTGCCTCTGCATAACCGGAGGACCCCGGTAGGGATTCGACGTCGTTCAGCCGCTCAAGCGCTCTGAGCAGGAGGGGGGGCATTCGCACCGGTGGCTTGCCTTTGAAGGGCTCCATGCCCTAGTGTATGATGATCGAGCGGAGGAGGACAACCATGACAGACGCCATTCTACAAGCGTACAAAGAAGTCGAGCTGGCCATCGAACGATACACGACACTGCTGCAGGATCATGTGACCACGTTACAAAACATGGAGCCGCCTGGATCCGACAAGGTGGTCAGGATGACGCATGGCTCAAAGGCCATGAGGGATAGTGCGTTGATCTACCTGTCCTATGCCAAATACGTGGCTTACGGCATGCCGGCGAGCGAAGAAATGGTCGAGGACGAAATTCAAGGGTAGAGGAACCAGGGTTGAATGGTTTGTCTGGTCTATCTGGTTTGTCTTGTTCAACCAAACAATCTAGATGAACGAAACAAACTGAAAAAGACGAAGGGCCCGTCCGGTTTAACGGACGGGCCCTTTCTGTTTCTATCACAACGCGTTTACTAGATGCTGCGCATGAAATGTGCGACTTCGTCAGGATTGACGGCACCGCCCATGATCGAGGACATCGCGACATTCGTCGACTTCTTGCCGCTCACACCGGACTCGACTTCGTCCACGATCAACTCCACCGGCATCGACTGACCGCCGTACACACGCGGACCACCGATGACCTTCGCCTTAGAGAAACCATAGATTGCGGTCGCCACTTCCTTGGCCAGCCATCCGACATAGTTGAACTCCGGGATCACAATCAGTTTGGCTTTTCCGCACAATTGACGCAGTTCCTTGGTCGGGAACGGGCGCAAAGAGCGAATCTTGATCAAGCCGACCTTCATGCCTTTTTCCTTGCAGAGGCGAACCGCCTCGCGCGACTGGGCTGCGGCGCTCCCGGAGGCAATAATGAGCACCTCCGCATCCTCAACGTTCTCAGCTGTGAGCAATCCGCCCATATACCGATTGATGTATTTACGCGAGCGTTCGACCGCAGCCCAGACTTCCTGTTGCCATACCGCATGGATGTTGTACGCCATGAAGTTCGATTTTTGGACCGGGGCGTCGCGGGATAACCGAGCGGGAGGATTCTCCGCGTCGAGCACCGGCACGGCACCGCGCCAGGCCTCGCGGGGCGGAAGCTTAATGCCGCGTTCCTGCATGCGGACGTAGCCGCGCGCGTGCGTCACAAAAAATCCGTCGCAACAGACACCGACAGGCAGAGTGACGTCATTCTTCTCACTGATGACAAACCCCGCCATCGTGAAATCGAACATGTCCTGCTGGTTTTCCGCATGGAACACGATCATGCCGCAGTTCAGCAGGTAGGCGACTTCAATGTTGTCCGGTTGAATGGCCAACGGCGCGTTCACGACGCGGCAGGTAAACATGGCTACCACAGGCAGCCGATGTCCGGGCCATGACGCGATGCCTTCGAGGCCTCGCAAGGTACCAGGGCCGGCGGTCGCCGTATAACAACGGACACCGGACCGGGATCCTCCGGCGATCGCCGCCATCACACCGACTTCTTCCTCTCCGCGGTAATACTCTTTCACATAGCCTTCGCCGTAGAGCACGCCGACCAGCTGCATGGTTTCGGATTGCGGCGTAATCGGATAGGCAATGGCCAAGTCGACGTTCGAACGCCGAATGGCTTCCTTCGCGGCTTCACTCCCGGTAATAAACTCTTTGGTCCGCGGAGCTTCTTGGAACATATACTCGGGCGTCACTATTCTCTGCTTCTTGGCATCGGCATGGGGATCTTTTTTCCCATCCAATTTCGGAGCGGCGACACTGGTGATCGGATCGCCTTGCGGATTTGTTTTCTGTTGGGCTTCTAAGGCTTCACTCATGATCGACCTCTCAAAAAATGGTGAGCTGCGTTGCTCAGCCTATCCTTCGCGTTTCATTTGTTCAGGAGAATGACCGAACGCCGCAGCGCTGCCGGCGCCGGCAGGAGACGGTGCAAAGGCCATCGGATTGGTATGGGTCTTTCCACCATGCACTTTCGACTGCGTGCCGGTGAAACGCACGTTCTCGCCGTTCTCCGGCAACTTGATACCCATTTCTTCACGCACCTTCTTGAAGATCTGCGCCACCCGCTTAATCTTTGCGGTGTCGGAATCACGGATCGTCAGCATCGCATCTTCGTGCCCCTGTTCGGCGCAAACCGCCATGGTACAGCAGTTTGTCCCAGCCCGAATCATCTTCAGGGTCAGATTCGCGTAATGGCAATGGACGCCGATGAAAATGCAGGCTTCGATCTTGTTACCCCAAATCGTCAGGTTCGGATGGTTGGGATTGATCACTTCTTCCGGATCGATCTTCGGATACTTCGGCCGGTAGTCCGGCATCGGGATAATCATGACCTCTGGGATCTGCGCCGCGATTTCCAGCGTCGCCTTCGCCTTTTCCACCGCATGCTCGTTCCAGGCCCACAATAGCAATGGTCCTGGGAAGATGGTGGCGTTCGGGCTGGTGAGCATCTTTCGCGCCATCTCTTCGATGACTTTCTCTTCGTTGGGCTCGAGCAGCCCGTAGAAAAGTCCTTCTCCCGGATCAGGCAAGGCCACGCCAAGCTGTGCCGCTGACGGAGGATGAAACCCTGCAGGCCCTGGAACGATAATCCGCTCTCTCGTATCTTGCGTTGTTCCCACGCCCATTCCCCTTTCCGATGCTTATCCGACGACTGGGCTTGCCAGTACTGCCGTCGTGCTCTTCTCGCCGTAGGTGATGTTGTCCGTCAACGCCGCCTTCGGCAGTTGATCGATCATAATCATCTTGATGGCGTTGTTTTTTGCCATATTGTCACAAACCCAGACACACTGCGCACAGCCTTTGCACCGATCAACCGCCACATAGGCAGATCCGTACTTGAACCCTTTCTCCCTCCCCATCTCTTCACTATAGAGAATGGTATTGGCTTCCGGACAATACTGCGTGCAGAGCTTGCAGCTCTTGGATGCACAGATTTCAACGTTGATATCGGCTACGAGGTACATGGGTACTCCTTTACGCGGTGGCAGTGGCCGTGGCCACAGGCTCTTCCGCACGCTTCACTTCTGGTGCTGCCCAACCATGGTCGACGGCGTAGTTCCACCCAGCCCGCATCACGGCGACGTTTTTCTCGATCAATTCTGCCTTCTTCTTAAACTTCCGTTCAACGACGCTGTCTAGCGCGGCCGTACCGCCGGACACCACGAAGCCCTTCCCAAGGAACCGGTCCTTCACGGCCTGCTCCAACCCCAGCATGTTCGTCAGACCCGTGATGGCTCCGATACAGCCCATCAATGCCATGTTCGTCGCGAGATCCATTCCCGCGACTTCCAACGAGATCTTGGTCGCCGGAAAATAGTAGAGCTTCGCCCGACGTTCTTCCAACTCACGGGCCTGATCCTTGTGGAGGTTCATCGGCCCATCATTGTTGATCAAGGCGATCCCGTCTTCCTTCAACCCGAAGTAGAACGGCATCGTATAGGACTTGCCGTGCGTGATCACCTGCGGGTGGAAGATGATGATGATGTGCGGGAATGTAATCTCGCCGATCTCGTAGATAGGTTCATCCGACACGCGGACGTAGCTTTCGACCGGCGCCATCCGCTTTTCCGATCCGTAAAACGGCACAATCGTGCTTTCGCCGCCGGCATTGATGACCGCCGTGCTCAGAATGTGCGATCCCGTGACCACACCCTGGCCGCCGACGCCTGCCATCCGAATGTTAAAACGCTTTGCCATGGTCCAGCCTCCTTTTTATCAGCTTAGGCCTTGCCCGGGATTGCCGCGGCAGGAGCAGCAGGCTTCGGGAGAAATTCCTTATAGCCATACCGCTCGGTCAAATACTCTTTGGCTTCGTCGCTGATGTATTCGGAGAATGCATACCGATCGTTCTCGACCGTCTTCGCGTCTTCCATGACCTTGTCGGTCGGAATCGCGTATTCGATGTTGCAGGAGGTATAGGCCTGGATATAGGTGGAACCGACTTCGCGGGCGATCAACACGGCTTTCTTAATAACGCTCTCGACACGGCGTGGATTGTTCGGCACGACGGTCGCCACATAGGCGCAGCCGGCGACCTTCGCCATCTGCACCATATCCATCTTTTCGAACTTCTTGCCGAGCGGCGCCATCTTCAACACGGCTCCACGGTTCGTCATGCCGCTCTCTTGGCCGCCGGTATTCCCGTAGACTTCGTTGTCCAGCATGATCGTGGTGAAGCGCTCTTTCCGAAACCAGGAATGGAGAACCTGCTGGAAACCGATGTCGGCGGTCCCGCCGTCGCCGGCCATGACGACCACATCCTTCGGCTTGTCGCCGAAGCGGAGCCGAAGCCCACGGGTCAACCCGCTCGCCACGCCGTTCTGGTCGCCGTAGTTGCCGTATACGAAAGGAATCGCCGCCTGGGAAATGGCCAACCGGCCGCAGCCTGCCGTGCCGACCGTGATGGTATCTTCCGGATTGGGGAACGCGATCATCGCCAAACGGATGAAGAGCGTCATGGCGCAGCCGGCACACATGGGATGCTCCTCAAGAATTTCTTTAAAGCTGCCCATCTGCGAGACGGAAATTTTCTTCCCGAAGGGGCCATGCTCGACCATATCCCGATATTCCTTCGGCATGAACTTTTCGAATCCATTGGAGAACTTGACGTAATCGAGACTCATTGGGACACCTCCCTCTCTCGTTGCAACGGACACCCGTTGCCGCATTGACCAATAGAACAATTGTACGCAACAAACCCGCAGGAATTCGAGGCTGGAAGAACGGTCTGTTTCAGTTCAAAACTCTTCAAACGTGCGGCCATCGTAGCAAAGCCCAAAAAAGACTGTCAACGACAATGTTGCCCGGACGTTGATCTCTCCGGATCGATTAAAAGTGTATAACGCTGCGATAATCAAAGCAACTTCTCAGAAGGCCCACCGCCACCGAAAGAAGGCCTAGCTCACTCCATCCCCATAGGCCATTCGCCCTAACCAAGCACGGCCATTCAAAGCATGCAGAAGACAATTCCACTGGGTGAATCGCCAAAATAACAAAGGGACATTGCCCCCGCTGTGAAATCTGTCTAGACTAGAAGGCTATGGAACTACGCGTACTGATCGCGGGCGAGGACGAAGGAGCCCAGCATGTGGGAGGCGTACACAAGCGGCCGCCGATCCCCGACGACTCCCTCAAAGCCGAATGCCCAAAGTTCATGAGCCACGGCCCCTGTGGAGGGGTTCGAAAGGGGGGCCTCTGTGAGGTCTACCCGGAGATGAAATGCCCGTGGGTTTCGCTCTTTATCGAATTGGAAAAGATCGGGCACACTGAGTGGATGAAGCAGGTCTAGTCAAAACCGTAAGGGGTGAAGCGTGAGGGGTAAGGGGTCAACCCGCCAGCGGACCACGAAGCTGGGGTATAACGAGCGGCACGCAAAAAGCGGCATTGCCTCCCCGTTGCCGGATATTGAAACGTTTCCGAATCAATACAAGGGGTATGAGATCACGATCGAGATTCCGGAGTATACCGCCATCTGTCCCAAAACCGGCTTGCCTGATTTCGGCACGATCACCGTCCACTATATGCCGGACAAGGAATGTCTCGAGCTCAAGTCGCTCAAGATGTACATTCACGCGTACCGGAACATCGGAATTTTTTACGAGAACTCCGTCAACCGCATCCTTCAGGATATTGCGAAGGCGTGCCATCCGGTCTGGGCGAACGTCACGGGCACATTTGCCGCCAGAGGCGGCCTGCGAAGCGTGATCGAAGCCCGCTACCCCTAGCAGACCACGACGCCCCGATCCACTCGTGCCCGAGCGCATTCACTGATGGCCACCTACGCAATCGGCGACATCCAAGGCTGCTTTGTTTCGCTCCAACAGCTTCTCGAACGGATTTCTTTCGCTCCGAAAACCGACAAGCTCTGGCTGGCTGGAGACCTGGTCAACCGCGGCCCTGATTCCCTCGCCACCCTCCGGTTCATCAAGAATCTTGGCGCTTCCGTCCGGCTTGTCCTGGGAAACCATGATCTCTTTCTACTTGCAGTGGCTGAAGGCATCGCAGCCCTTCGGCCCAAAGACACGATCCGCGACATACTCTCCGCCGAGGATCGATCCGATCTCCTCGAGTGGTTGAGACGCCAACCGTTTCATCATCGTGAAGGATCTTTTCTCGTGGTCCACGCCGGTCTCCTGCCGCAATGGACCGTTGAAGAGGCAACGGCCCTGGCACAAGAAGTAGAAACCGCCCTGCACGGCCCGGGCTATCGCACCTTTCTCAAGGCGCTCTTCCATGGGCCAACGCCGCACTGGAACTCCTCGCTCAAGGGATCGGAACGTCTCGTCAGCATTGCTCGTGTGCTGACGAGACTTCGCACCTGTACTTCGACCGGTGAGATGTCGAACTTCTCGGGGCCGCCGGATGAAGCTCCCGCCGGCTTCACTCCATGGTTTCGCATTCTCGATCGGCGCAACCGCGGCACGACCATCATTTCGGGCCACTGGGCGGCATTGGGGCTGCACATGGAGCCCGAACTTCTGGCCATCGATAGCGGATGTGTATGGGGCAGACAGTTGACGGCCATCCGGCTGGAAGACCGTTCCGTATTTCAGGTTGATTATGCCGATAAGCCTCGCCGTGACTGAACCGCAACCACCTGATCCCTCGTGGCCTCGCTACTCTGCACGCACTTTCCCCTCATACCGGTTTGTGCCGGGGAACAACCAGCACCCGCGACGCAAGCCCGAGGGGCATTCACAGGGATTCGGAGAACCAGATCCGACGCCCTTCGCTCCCGAACAATGGCGGGAATCAGATGATTACTGTTACGGGGTCGATCTCTACAATTACGCCTACTGGTGGGAATGCCATGAAGTCTTTGAGGCTCTCTGGCATGTCGCGGGACGTCAATCCGACCAGGGCAATTTCTTTCAAGGCCTCATTCAACTCGCCGCAGCTAATCTGAAACTGTTCATGGGCAATCACCAAGCGGCGCAAAATCTGCTGCACAGCGGCCTTGTTCGACTGCAGAGGGTACCGGAGTTCTATATGGGACTCGACGTCGCCGGCTTCACCAATGACCTGCGTCAATGCATCATGCGCTCGTATGAGCAGGCGCCGCCCATTCGCTTAGCTATGTCAATCGGGAAATAGAAGCGATCCGAACGAAGGATCAGTGATAGGACTCGGAGTCGGAAGGAAACTTTCCCTGTTCGACTTCTTCTTTATATCGCCGAAGCGCCTGCAGGGCATCGGCCTTGAGATGGGCATAGGGTTTCACAAACTTGGGAACGAACTCGTCGAACATGCCGAGCAAATCGTAGAGCACGAGAACCTGTCCGTCGCAATCGGAACCGGCGCCGATTCCGATCGTGGGAATTGCCACCTGTTCCGAAATCGCCTTGGCCAGTTCAGCCGGGATGGCTTCCAGTACGACCGCCACCGCCCCGGCCGCCTCCAGCGCCTTTGCATCTGACAGAAGCGTTTCAGCCTGGTCCTTCCCCTTGCCCTGGACTTTATATCCCCCATACTGGTGAACCGACTGCGGCGTCATGCCGAGATGACCGATCACAGGGATGCCGAGTTGAGTCATGGCTTCCACGCGATCGAGCACGACCGCGCCCCCCTCCAGCTTGACGGCATGCGCTCCGGCCTGCAGGAACCGCCCCGCATTGCGGAGCGCATCCTCTTTGCTCGCTTGGTAGGACATGAACGGCATATCGCCGATGACCATCGCCCGTTGAGCGGCACCGGCGACAAGTCTGGTGTGATAAACCATATCCTCCATCGTGACGGAGAGCGTATTGGCCTTCCCTTGGACCACCACGCCGAGCGAATCGCCGACGAGAATCGCTTCGATTCCCGCCTGCTCAACGATGCGGGTGAACAGCGCGTCGTAGGCCGTCACGACGATCACTTTTTTCTTTTCGCGTTTGTATCGTAGGAGGTCAGGAACCGTCATGATCCGAGTTGGGCCTTTGTTATGATTTCCCCGAGTCGATGGATTCCTTTGATCGCCATGATGTGGACTCCATCGCAATGAGGCCGAACCGCATTAATGGTGCGGACAGCGATCTCGACACCAACGTCCTCCGATTTGTCGCCGGCCGCGCGCAGTTCGTCGATCATTTCCTGCGGAACCGACATGCCAGGGATATTGGCGTTCATGAACTCCGCCATCTTGGCATTACGCAGCAACAGAATCCCTGCCAAGACTTTGACCTTGAACGGACGGACGGCTTTCATGAAGCGTGCAAACTGCTCCGTGTTGTAAATCGCCTGCGTCTGGAAAAACTGCGCGCCGGCTTTGACCTTGACTTCGAACTTCGCCAGCATCGGGCCCACGGGATCGGCTTCCGGCGTCACCGCCGCGCCGATATTGAAAGCCGTAGATCCATCGAGTTTGTTCCCGGCCATGTCCCGACCATTATTCAAGCCCTGTACAAGCTGCATGACCTGGACGGAATCCAAATCGTACACCGGCTTGGCGTCTTTGTGGTCACCCACCGTTGGATAGTCGCCGGTCAGGCAGAGGATGTTCCGAATCCCCAGCATGTGGGCGCCCATGAGATCCGACTGCATTGCGATGCGATTGCGATCGCGGCAGGTCATCTGCATGACCGGATCGTGTCCCAATTCGTAGAGCAACCGGCAGACAGGCAAGGAACCGGCGCGTACCACCGCCGCCGTATTGTCGGTCACGTTCACACCATGCACACGCCCCACCAGCTGCCTGGCACTGTCCAGCACACCGCTGATGTTCGTCCCCTTGGGCGGGTTGTACTCGATTGTCACGGCAAACTGCCCTTGATCGAGTACCTCTCGCAACCGTTTAGGCTCCCGGCTCATGTGTTCTTTCCTAACCTTGTTTCACTAAGAAGTGGCTAAGAAACTCCCTCGTATGCGCGTCTAACGAGAACTTTCTAAGGCCGCGCCTTGCGCGAGCACAGGAGCACCCTGCTGCCTTACAGCATCCCTGCCATTCTCTTAGCAGACTCCACGGTATTGTCCAGCAACATTGCGATCGTCATAGGCCCGACGCCCCCCGGCACCGGACTGATCCACCCGGCCTTCTGACTGACCGCTTCGAAATCGACATCTCCGCATAATTTGCCGTCCGGCAACTTGTTCGTTCCGACATCGATGACCACCGCGCCTTCTCGCACCATGTCAGCCGTGACGAACTTGGCCTTCCCAATCGCGACCAACAAGAGTTCGGCCTCTCGACAGACCGCCGGCAAATCCTTCGTTTTTGAATGGCAGATCGTCACGGTCGCGTTACGCTGCAAGAGCATGAGGGCCAGCGGCTTGCCGACGATATTGCTGCGGCCCAGCACCACCGCCCGCTTGCCCTCGATGCTGACACCAGCCGATTCGATCATCTTAATCACACCCTTCGGCGTACAGGCCTCGAACACGGGATGACCTTCGACTAGCCGACCGAAATTATATGGATGGAAACCGTCCGCGTCCTTGTTCGGGGACACGGCTTCGAGGATCACTCTGCTGTCGATGTGTTTCGGCAACGGAAGCTGAACCAGAATACCGTGAATCTTCGGGTCGGCGTTCTTTTTTTCGATCAGGGCCAGAAGCTCGGCCTGAGTGGTGCTGGCTGATAACTTATGGTCGTCGACATAGATACCGGCCAATTCGCAAGCCTTTTGCTTGTTTTTCACGTAGACATGAGATGCAGGGTCGTCTCCGACTAAGATCGTGGCCAGCCCTGGCTTCATTCCTGTCTTGGCCAGGACGGCCGCCGACTCCCCCGCCAACCTCTCCCGTACTTGCTGCGCCAACGCTTTCCCGTCAATCAGTCGAGCTGCCACGATTCCCTCCCTGATATCACGCTGTTGGCCTCAAAACCGTGGGCACCTTAGCAGGGCATTTTTATGCAAGTCAACGCCGGACGAAGCGGTGAGGCGTTAGGGGTAAGGGGTGGAGAGCCCTCAAAAACGCCGCCCCCGAAGCAATAGGCTCACGATCATCAATCTCTCACTACCTTTCGGCCATTACTCGGCCATTACCCTACACCAGTTTTCTTGACAGGTTCTCACCCCCACGGCTACGATGACAATCATGACTCTTGAACAGGCATTGCTCCACCCTTGAATAAGCTCGCCGCACCCTATTTCAACATGACCCATACAATCCGCCATTCTATCGCTTGCTGTGCCGGCCTTGTGCTGTATGCGCTCGCGCCCCTGGCCGAAGCCCAGATTACTGTGACAGAACTACAATCTCCCTATAGTTTCGTCACCGGTCAATGGGGGAAGGAATATTTTATTTCCAGCGTCAACGGCGAACCTGAAACCGCCGACAACAACGGCTTTATCACCAAACTCGACGCCAATGGGAAATTGCTCGATCTCAAATTCATCCAAGGAGGGAAGGCTGACGTGACGCTCCATGCCCCGAAGGGCATGGCACTCGTTGACCAGACTTTGTACGTCGCCGACCTTGACCAGATCCGCGCGTTCGACATCTACAGCGGGAAATCCGTGGCGACGATTCCAATTGCCGGCGCCGCAACACAGACCCCCGCGCACCTGACCGACGTCGCCTCCGACGGGAAGGGTTTGCTCTACTGTTCCGACCAAAAGGCCAACCGCATCTACCGGGTCGAACTGGCGACACAGAAAGTCTCCATTCTGATCACCGACCCGCACCTGGCCGGCCCGACCGGGCTCGCGGTCCATCCGAAATCCGGCCAGCTCATCGCTGTGAGTTGGGACAAAGGGAAGATCTTTGAAATTTCCCCTGAAGGCGCGATGTCCGAGCTCTTCTCCAACGGCTTCTTTTCGAGCCGCTTTGCCAACTTACGCGGCGTCGACTTCGATCGTTGGGGGAATATGTATGTCTCGGACTTCACGACGGGAAAAGTCTGGCGCATGACCCGGGACAAACGCTTCCAGGTCATTGCGGAGTATCTACCTTCGCCGGGCGACATCAGTATCGATCGCACGAACAACTTGATTCTCGTTCCCTATGAATTTGCGCATGCGGCAGAGATGAACGGCTTGGAAGCTCCGCACGACGGAAAGCCGAAACAAGAAAAACGAACCCTGGCGGACTATGGATTCATTCCTCCGCCACCCAAACCAGCAACCGAGGGGGCTGCGAGCAAATGAGTCAGTGCGCGTATTGCTCCCAACGCAAAGGTAAGCGGCCTTGTCCGGCCCTCGGAGGGCTCATCTGTAGCCAATGCTGCGGCGAACATCGGATTGTGCGAGTCTCCTGCCCGTCGGATTGCGTCTATCTCGGGACGGGAAGCCACTACCAGCAGAAACGTCTGAGCGAACAGTTCATGCCGATGCGGCGCGAATTTTATCAGGAGCTTGGCGAACTGGGCGGAGAGAAGGCCGTGGCGCTGTACAATCTCATCGAGGTCGTGACGTTCAGCTATTTCCATGGGCGACGAGACGGCCAGGATGCGGAAGTCGTCGCAGCCGTTCAGGCTTTGCGGCGAACCCTCAGCCCTCTCCATGTGCCGTCAGCGCCCATGCCGGTGTTTGCGGAGCACCTCAAAAAAGAATACGACAGCTTCAAGAAACAGAACCCGCAGCAGATTGCCGATGCCTCTACCGCCCCCGATGTCCTCGATCGCGCCATCAAATTTATCTTGGCGTTTTCAGGGACCGACTTTCAGTCGCAACGGTTTTTGAGCGGGCTCGTCGGCTATGTGCGGACGTATCATCCGGAGATCGCCGCGCATTTGACCAAACAGCATGAGCCGGGCCATATCGTACTGCCGGGGCAGTCCTTCATGCCTCCAGCCGCACCGGAACCCCACACACATGGCCCGGGCTGCGAACACCATCATCACTAGCGAACCGGAACAGGTTTGAGATTATGGCCGTTGAGAGAGAAAAGAAGATCCGGAAGTTACGGCGTGTCGACTTGCAATGTCAGTTGGGATTTTCCTCCGGCGATATCGAAGGCGATGCCCGCGTCACCAACATCTCAACCGGCGGGTGCCGGGCGGAGTCGGAGATCAACCTGGCCGAAGGGCTGGAATTTCAGGTGCTCCTGCAGCTTCCCGGAGAATTGTCACCGGTGAAGATCGAGCGGGCGGCCGTGCGCTGGGTTACGGGAGATATCTTCGGGATGAGCTTCATTCTCTTTCTCCCATCCGAACGCGCGCGTCTCAAGGCATACCTCGACACCTTTAAGTAATCGTTCAGTCTGACTCTTCCTATTCCACGATAATAATCTTCATCTCCACGCGTTCGTTCGGCAAGTCACGTTCGTCTCGTGGAAGGTTGACGATCTTGTCCGCCACGCCGAGACCTTTCGTCACCTCGCCGAAGACCGTGTACTTTCTGTCCAGGAAATGGGAATCCTCCACCACGATGAAGAACTGCGATCCCGCCGTGTCCGGCTCGTTCCCCCGCGCCATGGACACAATCCCCCGCTTGTGAGGCGTATCGGTAAATTCCGCCTTGAGCAAGATCGGATTTCCCTTCTCGTCCTTGGGACCTCCCATTCCAAACGTCTCCTTGCGAAGCGAGTTCTTGGTGTTCGGATCCCCGCCTTGAATCATGAACCCCGGGATCACACGGTGAAAAATCGTCCCGTTGTAGAAATCGGACTTGGCCAGCTTGATAAAGTTCTCGACGTGGTTGGGCGCCAGCTCAGGTAATAACTTGATCTCGATGGCTCCGAACTTCGTGGTGATGATTGCTCTTGGATGAGGATCCGACGGGGGAGGGAGCGTCGTTTTCACCTCGCTCCTTGCCGAGCAGGCCGCCACTGCGCTCAAGACCGCACAGGCGAGAAACAGAGCAAACCCGCGCATGGCCATAGAAGAATTCCCTATCTGATGGCCTCGACCCATAGGCTACTCCAACACGACCACGGTCATTTCAGCCCGTTCAGCCGGGAGATCACGGGCATTTCTTGGAAGGTTCACGATTGTATCGGCGACGTCCATTCCTTTGACGACTTCGCCGAACACCGTGTATTGCCCATCGAGAAAATTCGAATCCTTCACCACGATGAAGAATTGCGAGCCGGCGCTGTTGGGATCATTCGTGCGGGCCATGGAGAGAACCCCGCGCCGGTGAGGAATATCGTTGAACTCGGCCTTGAGCCTGTGGCTCGGCCCTCCCATCCCGTACGTTTCCGGCTTATTGGGATCCTTGGTGTTGGGATCTCCTCCCTGGATCATGAAGCCAGGAATCACGCGGTGAAAGATCGTTCCATTGTAGAAACCCGATCTCGCCAAGGTGATGAAATTCTCAACGTGCTTGGGAGCTTTCTCGGGGAAGAATGTCACTTCCATGTCACCAAACTTCGTCTTGATGACAGCTCTCGGAGATTTTGCCGGAGCCTTATCCGCAGCAAACGGTAATCCGACCCCCCACAGCAATGCCCCGCTCAGAATCGCACTGACCGCGATGACGATAACCGTTCTCCTTCGCTGCATTCTGTCCTCCTTCAATTGCTGGCCTCTCAGCTGTGTGATCATACCATGCCACCGTCAGCCTCACGCGTCGGCTTGCTGCAACGCCTGCCTGGCCGCCAGTTGCTCCGCTTCCTTCTTGCTATGCCCGACTCCTCTGCCGACCACATCACCTTTGAAACGCAACTCCACTTCAAAGAGCTTGTCGTGATCCGGTCCTGACTCTCGCACAACAGCATACTGAGGCAGGCCGTCGAAACGTTTCTGGCACCATTCCTGGAATTGCGTCTTGTAATCCTCTGATCCGGGCCGGTGCTGTTGCGTGGCCACCTCGGCAAATTCTTCCGCAAACAGACGGATGACGACCTGGCGTCCCGCGTCCAATCCGCCGTCGAGGTACACAGCGGCGATGACCGCTTCTAGCGCGTCCGCGAGCAACGAGTCTTTGTCCCGTCCCTTGGAGAGTTCCTCGCCTCGCCCTAGTCGCAGACAGGATCCGAGCTTCAGCCGCCTGGCCACTTCCGCAAGAACCGTTTCACTAACAAGCCTGGCCTTCAGCTTGGATAGGGCGCCTTCCGACGACTGAGGCAAGAGCGCCACTAATCGCTCGCTCACGAGCAAAGATAGGACGGCATCGCCAAGAAATTCCAGTCGCTCGTTATGCAGACCGGCGGGCGTTTTCTGTTCATTGACGTGCGACTTGTGCGTGAGCGCTTCTTCAAGCAGAGCGAGGTTCTGGAATCGATAGGCCAGAGAGGATTGGAGCGCATCGACGGAAGAAGCCGATGTCATAGAGATATGCACCCGGGATGCGGCCGGTCAGGCCTCGGGCTTCTTGAAAAGGAGGCAGGCATTGACTCCGCCGAATCCGAACGAATTCGACAACGCGACGTTGATCGACGCCGGTCTAGCTTTATGGGGAACGTAGTCGAGATCGCATGCTGGATCGGGATTATCCAAGTTGATGGTTGGCGGTAGTATGCCGTGGTGAAGCGCCAGGATACTGAACACCGCTTCGATCCCACCCGCCGCCCCGAGCAAATGGCCTGTCATCGATTTGGTCGAACTGACCGGAATACGATAGGCCCGCTCGCCAAAAACCTGCTTGATGGCCTTAGTCTCGATAACGTCCGCCATCGTCGAGGTGCCATGCGCATTGATATAGCCGACCAGATCTTTACCGATCCCGGCGTCCTTGAGCGCCAGTTCCATACAACGTACCGCGCCTTCGCCTTCCTCGGACGGAGCGGTAATGTGGTAGGCATCGCTGTTCATCCCGTATCCGATCACCTCGGCATAGATACGCACACCGCGGCGGCGCGCATGCTCGAGCTCTTCCAGTACCACCACACCTGCACCTTCGCCGAGCACGAAGCCATCGCGGTCCCGATCAAACGGTCTGCTCGCCTTGGTCGGTTCGTCATTCCGGAAGGAAAGCGCTTTCGATGCGGCGAATCCCGCCACCCCGAGGGTCGTAATCGCCGCTTCGGCACCGCCGGCTACCATGACGTCGGCATCGCCGCGCTGGATCAGTCGAAAGGCATCGCCGATACAGTGATTGCCCGTCGCGCAAGCCGTCACCGCGCAGGAGTTCGGTCCTTTGGCGCCCAACCGGATGGCGACCTGGCCGGACGCCAGGTTGATGATGGTCATGGGAATGAAGAACGGAGAAACGCGACCGGGGCCTTTTTCCTTGAGGACATTATGATAGTGCTCGATAGATCCCAGGCCGCCGATGCCCGAACCAATATAGACGCCGACCTTGGTCGCCTCTTCCGGCGCCACCTTCAATCCCGCATCATCAGTCGCCAATTGCGCTGCACCCACGGCGTAGTGGATGAAAGGGTCCATCTTCTTGATTTCTTTTTTCTCGATAAACCGGGCGGGGTCGAAATCTTTGACTTCACCGGCAATCTGAGCATCGTAGCCCGTGGGATCAAACTTCGTGATGCGGCCGATGCCGGACTCGCCCGCACAGATCGCTTTCCACGTCTTCTCCACTCCGGTCCCGAGCGGGGTGATGACCCCGAGGCCGGTGACGACGATGCGTCTGGTTGTACGATCACTCATTACCACCCTCGACGGCTATGCCTTTTCCTTGATGTAGTCCAGCGCCTTCCCGACCGTCAGGATCTTTTCGGCATCTTCGTCGGGAATCTCGATCCCGAACTCTTCTTCGAGCGCCATCACGAGCTCCACGGTATCGAGCGAGTCGGCTCCGAGGTCTTCAACGAAACTCGCCTCCGGCGTCACTTCATCCTCCTCGACTCCGAGCTGCTCTGCGATGATTTTCTTGACCCGTTCATCTACTGTAGCCATAACCTTACCACCCTCCTTCCCCATCCTGTTATCTCGTTCACGCCGTCGGCTCTCGGCCTCGGGCCTATCCTGATCCGTCTGAATCGACATCGTTACGACATGAGCATGCCTCCGTTGACGTGCAAGACGTGCCCGGTAATATACGCCGCTTCCTCGGAAACTAGAAAGCGCACCGCGTTGGCGATGTCGGCCGGCGTTCCTAACCGGCCCAATGGAATTTGTTTCTGCAGGGCATCTTTGACTTCTGCCGACAACCCCTGCGTCATGGCGGTATCGATGAACCCCGGCGCCAC
>DATIFR010000046.1:0-13171 GCA_035455145.1 Nitrospira sp. | reverse complement strand
GACGAGCCATGAACGAACTGAGCTTGTTTTATTCCTCCGTCAGGGGAGCTCGAGAGGACGGATTCGAGCGGGTGATCTGCTTGTTCCATCCGGCCCTGTCACACATTGTCAGCCTCGCGCAGTAAGGACCAGGACTGCTGTGGTTGCACGCGATCCAAGCAGGATTCACAGAGAAGGAGCCGGCTCAGCTGGTCAAAGGCGAGTCGTGGCTTGGAGTTGCCGCATCGTTCACAGGGATAATCGGGAGGCTCTAAGTGTTGATGTTCCGGTTGATTCATCGAACGACTACGTTGGTCGTCGGCCCTTTGGTTGGGTCATCATCCCTGGTCGTGGCCCTTTCTTGCTCTGTGCTTCTGGAGGAGTGACTCTTGGTAACGGTGGAACGCACTGAGAGCAGTAAAACTGGCTCGTCTGGTTATCCCAAAGGGCGCTGGTAATATCCTTTCGGCATTTCGCACAGGTGAGAGGAGGCATCCGTGAATCTCCAACTCGAAGCAATATGAGCGCTCGTCATCCAGAAACTTCACGAAGCAACAGACATGCCGAAATCTTCGGACGAGGACCGGAAAAGACCTTTTCCAAATGGAGCGACCGTTTAGGCGGCAGGAATTTGAGAATGAGGTATCAGAGGCAGGGACAACCCATCACGCTTGTGCAAACATTGCGTCCGTTACCGCGGTCATGTCTTTGAATCCGATACAAAACCCTTGGCTTGCAGGATGGATCGTCTAAGCCATGGCCGGACACCTCCCTGCATAAACTGCAGGGAGACGGTCATGTCATGCTGCGTCGCTGGTCCGCAAATTCATCGAGAGGAAGAGGCCGTCGTCGCTCTGTCGGGAGATAAACAGGTGAACAACAGCCGGAAGGACCGAAACCGGTTAGATTTCTGCATCGCGGAGAAACTTTGCTGATTCCTCCGGCGAAACGGGATTGATGTAGAACCCGGTGCCCCATTCAAAGCCGGCAACTTGGGTGAGCTTGGGAATAATCTCCACGTGCCAGTGGTAGAAGTCGCCGGTTTTTTCGTGGAGGGGAGAAGTATGGAGAATGAAGTTGTAGGCCGGCTTGGAGAGCACCTTGTCCATGCGTCGTAACGATTCAGAGAGAATCGGAGCCAGGAACTCGAACTGTTGTTTCTGGCATTCCTGAAAATACGCGGCATGGCGCTTGGGGAGGATCCACATCTCGAAGGGGAATCGAGGTGCGAAGGGCGTCACGCACACAAATTCCGGATTCTCCGCCACGACGCGGTCGCCATCCGAGAGGTCCTGTCGCAGGATATCGCAATAGATGCACCGTTCTTTCTGCTGGTAATGAGCCCGGCAGCCGTCGATCTCTTCCATCACGCTGGTCGGAATGACCGGCAAGGCGATCAATTGCGAATGGCTATGTTCGAGGGTGGCGCCGGCCGCGGCTCCATGGTTCTTGAAAATCAAGATGTACCGGAAACGAACGTCTTTCTTCAGGTCGAGGATGCGATCGCGGTAGGCCCACAGGACGTCTTCGATTTTCTTGGGCGGCAGGTCCCCCAAGCCGGTATTGTGCTCCGGGGATTCGATGATGACCTCGTGCGCCCCGATGCCGTTCATCCGATCGTAGAGGCCGAGCCCTTCGCGGCCCAGCTCTCCCTCGACTTGCAAGGCGGGAAACTTATTCGGGATGACCCGGACGGTCCAGTTCGGCAGGTTCGCTTCCGAGGGTTGAGGACGGTAGGCCATGATCTCTTTCGGGGTGAGCCGTTCCTGGCCCGGGCAGAAGGGGCACAGTGCCGTAGAGATCGGACGGGCTTGTTGCATTTGTGCAAAGTCCTGCGGCCGGCCGCCTCGCTCTGTGGAAATAATTACCCAGCGGCCGACGATGGGGTCACGTCTGAGATCGGGCATCGGTGCTCCGCATAGTCTAAAACAGTACTGAGCCCTGAGTGCTGAGTAATGAGTCTCTCAGACACATCGGATTTTCACAACACATAACGCAGCACCCAACACTCAGAACTGCCCCAGTCACACTCGCCACACCGTCGCTTCGAATCCTGGCCCCGGCACCGTCAGCGTGGCCGGCTGATGGTGGGGGTAACGGGCGATTTCCAATCCATGGCTTTGCACAACGACGCTCATCCGCAGAACCTGCTCTGCCTCAACATGAATATCTTTGAAGGGGAGCGCGAGTTCCAGCACCTTGCGCCAGCCGATCAGTTGCGAGGAACCGGTTTCCTGCCAACTACCACTGCCGACGTGCTCCGCCAGGGCATAGTGATCAGGAGTGTCCAGGGAGATCGACAACCGATAGGCCTGAGTCGGGGTCTGGAGATGGCATTCGACGCGAAGATCCTTCTCCCGACCCCGCAAGTTGTCGTCGGGGTCGAGGCGGAGAAACAGCTGCTCGAGATCGAACCCGAAGTAGATCGCTGAGAAGAAACCTTCCGCTTTCCACATCGCTCCGAGCGGCGGGTTGGGATTGATGGTGCCGGCTCCGCGCCATTCAAAAAAATCTGTGACCAATCCGTCGAGCGTGGGATGCAAGAGTGAGAGGGGTGACGCGACCTGGTCAAGAGCGGGGAGCCTCAGTGCTTCACAGATGGGGTGACTGAGTGTCTCAGGAGGTATCTCGCCGGCGATCGTCCAAACGTTGCGCAGGTGCATGCGAAAGAGCCGGTCGAATTCTTCTTTATACGCCGTCTCGAAGTCGTCGCCGTACCACCAAAACCAATCGCTCCCTTCCGCCGCGTAGAGTTCGTTCCACGCCGCTTGGGCTCGATCGGGGTGCAATGTCGGGGTTAACTCCACAAGGCGGGCCCGCGTGTGGCCGACGAGATCCCACCCCCGGTTATCTTCCTGGTGGCCGATCCAAATCTTGAAATCCTGATTGATCCATGAGCCCGAATGCAGATGAGGCAAGGACTCCTTGGCCGGCATGGCTTCGAGCGCCTCGGACATCGTGGCGGTCGTGACCCGGACGGATCCCTCTTGATCCAATACCCCATTAGCAAAGGCCGAGTAGAGGTGCGAGAGAAACCGCTCGCCCCCTTCATAGTAATGCTCCCAAGGATTCTCGCCATCCAAGATAATGGGAATGAGGATGTCGTCCTGCGGCGTGTCCGACACGATCTGCCTGATGCGCCGTAAGAGATCCTCCCCACCGGATTCAGCCGTGGCTTTGTGGTACACAAAACCGAAAGCATCGGAAATCTCCCGGTCGCGAAATACGATCAGAACTTCCTGTCCCGCAGGTCCCGAGCGATAGGGCCGATAGAGTTGAGTCTGTCGATGCCAGGACTGCTGTGTCGCCTCGATTGAACGTGCGAGGATGCCCTCGTCAGTGGCGAGCCAACGAAGACCCACGCGGGGGAGCATGGGAATCAACTCGGGGCACACGGATCCCTCCGATGGCCAGAGTCCTACTGGGGGGCGGCCGAATGCGTCTGTATGAAATTCCACGGCGCGCCGCAGTTGTGCTTCAGCATCTTCCGGGGCGTGAAAACGGGAAGGCAGCGGGAGATCCGGTCGGGCGCGGCGCGTGTATTCCGTATCGATGATGAGGGGAAGAATCGGGTGGAAGAACGGCGTCGTCGTCAACTCGATCTGGCCCCGCTCCGCCAATCGGCGATACATGGGAACGATCTCCTGGATCGACGTTCGTTGAAGCGCCAGCACTTCCTGCTTTTCCTCTTCGGTAAATCCCCGGTTCTTGGCCCGCAACGAAGCTAACCGCGGATGCCGGCGAACCGCCCCATACCCAAACCAGGCGAGGTTGAACCAGACTTGGAGGTCGAGCAGGTCTTGCGTGGTGAACTGTCGCGCGAGACGTTCGAGGTCTTGTCCGTCGATGTTCAGCCCCCGTTTCACCAGCAGTTCATGATAACGGGGGTAGGGGCGAATCATCGTCGCCCAATTGATCGAAAAGTAATGACGAATCAAAAAGGCCTGCTCTTCTGGAGTGAGGGAAGCGGCACGCCGCTGGGCATGCTCGAGAAAGAGATCATGAACGGTTCCGGCCCCGATTTCCTGCAGCTGGAGGACTAACGAGGGGGTAAAGTTGAACGTGGCATGGATGGCGGGGAACTTGTCCAAGAGATAGGCCATGTCAAAATAGGCTTTGGCTGCATGGAGACGTACCCAGGGCATGCTGGCCGAACCGGTTACCGGGTCGGTGTAGTAGGGCTGATGCATGTGCCACAGAAAGCAGACGCGAGCCGTTTTCATAGACGATGTGCGAAGAATATTGCGGACTGAAAAAGAGTATGTCATAGGGATACAGGGCTTGCAATCAACGGGGATAAATGGAAAAGGTTTTGTCTGCGACGGGTGTCAGCTCTCGCTATCCGATCTTGTGGTACTGGTTGCCGGTACTGCTCTATGCCATGCTGATTTTCTACCTCTCTTCTCTGCCGCACCCCGAAGATGAACTGCCGGAGTTTGTGTTCAAGAAGCTGAGCGATAAATTCCTGCATCTTGTCGAGTATGCCGTGCTTGGATTGTTGTGCTACCGGGCACTCCGCTGGGCGACCGGACCATCAGTGGCCCGTCGCGCCGTGATCATCACGATCATGGCGGTTTCGTTCTATGGGATGACGGATGAAGTGCATCAAGCCTTTGTTCCATTCCGTGAGTCCAGCTGGCTGGATTGGTTGGCGGATACGATGGGCGGGGTGATCGGCGCGGTGGGATTGCGCCGCTTCACGGAGCGGGATACGCGGGCCGACCTGCCGTGACAAGGTGTGGACACAACAGTATAATGCGCCGCTGATGACCACCATCGATCCTGCCGCGCCGAAAAAACCGCTTGCCCTTCCCGATCGGGCCCTCGTTGCGGAGACGGTACGGACCAAGCTTCCCTTTCGCGGGACGGTGAAGAAGCTCACGGCCCTTGCCGGGGATGCCTCCAATCGGCGCTATTTCCGGATCGAACTCAGCGAGCAGACCGCTCGGCCCGTCATCCTGATGCAGTTGGCTGAACCGGAGGCGTTCAAGCAATCGGAAGAAGCGGTCAGCGGAGCGGCTCACCAGATCAACGACTTGCCCTTCCTGAATATCCAGGCACATCTGGCGAAGGCCGGGGTTCCCGTGCCGAGTCTGTATTTCTACGATCAAGTTGCAGGATTGCTGTACCTCGAAGATTTTGGCGATGTCACGCTTTCAGATGCCTGCCGTGATGCAACGATGACCGAACTTGAGGCTCGCTACAAGCTGGCGGTCGACATCCTCATCCAATTACAATCGAAAGCCACCTCTCCAGCTGATCCAGGCTGCCTGGCGTTCAATCGAAGTTTTGATGTGCCGTTGTTGATGTGGGAATTCGATCATTTTTTGGAGTACGGTATCGTGGCGCGGCAGGAAAAGCCGATGAGCGGGGACGACCAGGCTGTGATGCGCGACGAATTCCAGAAAATCTCCGAGCTGCTTGCCGGACAGCCACGGGTATTCGTCCACCGGGATTACCATTCCAGAAATCTCATGGTGGATGGACATCGGCTGGGGGTCATCGATTTCCAGGACGCGTTGATGGGGCCGGCCACATATGACCTGGCCTCGCTCTTGCGCGATGCCTATATTGCGCTTGATGAGGCGCTGATCGATCGTCTCATCGATTACTATCTCGATCGGCTGGAGTCGGGGCGTCAGGTCTGGACGAACCGAGAGGCCTTTCGCCGTCTGTTCGACCTCACGAGCATTCAACGCAATCTCAAAGCTGCTGGTCGATTCGTCTATATCGATCGCGTGAAAGGCAACCCTAAATTTCTAGCCGACATCCCGCGGACATTGGGCTATGTGAAACGGAATCTGCACAAGTATCCGGAGCTCTTCACGTTACGGAAACTCATGGGTGCCTATGTGCCGGAATTGCAGTAAAACTGTCAGGCGTCAGGCGTCAGGCGTCAGGCGAAGGGGAGCAGAAACCCCTCACGCCTTACCCCTCACGCCTCACGAGGCATCATGAAGGCCATGATCCTGGCGGCGGGTCTGGGCACGCGCCTCAGACCGCTGACCAATACGATCCCCAAGCCGCTGCTCCCTATCGCAGGCACTCCGCTTATTGTGTGGAATCTTTTGCTCCTGAAGCGGCACGGGTTTCACGACGTCGTGATCAATCTCCACCATCTGGGGCCGATGATCGAACAGGCCCTTGGCAACGGGTCGAAATACGGCCTGCGGATCTACTATTCACATGAGCCGGTGATTTTGGGGACCGGCGGCGGGATCAAACAGGCAGAACCGAATTTTTCAGGAGAACCGGTGTTGGTGCTCAACGGCGATACACTCTTTGAATTGGACCTTGAGGCCTTAAGCGCGTTTCACCACCAGCGCAAGGCTGCCGCGACGCTCGTGTTAAGATCGGACGCCGAGGCTGCGCGTTGGGGGTTGGTCGAGGTGGGCCCGGACGAACGGATCGTTCGTATTACCGGCCGGGGAAAATCGGAAGCCGGTCCAACCCAACCCCGGATGTTCGCCGGCATTCATATCCTACACCCTCGCCTCTTGCGCGACGTGCCGAAGGGCAAGGAGTCGTCCATCATCGATGCGTATGTGTCAGCGATTCAACGGGACGAGGTTGTCCTGGGCTATGACCTGGAGGGTTACTGGTCCGATATCGGGACAGCTCAACGCTATGCTGAGGCCGAACATGATGCGAATGCGGGACTGATTTCTCTACAAGCCCGGCAACCGGTCCAACTATGAACTGACAACAGTCTCCGAGAACCCCTTGGCGAGCTTATGGCCCGCCAAATCACCTTCCTTATCAAGTGCAGACTTGCATCGACTGACAAAGCCCGGCAGACCCGCGTGTAAGAGCATCCCCGCTTAAATGAACTTGGACTGCTTTTGTTTGATCAAGCGAGCCAGGTAGGTTCGTTGCAGGCGTAAACGTTCTGCAGCTTTGGTCTGATTGCCCTCCGCCTGTTTGAGCGCCTGCTCGATGATGTGGCGACTATGGGCGTCCATCGATTCGTGGTAGGGCAACATGACGTAAGGTAGAGCGTCACTTTTCCCGGTGGCAGAGTTGAAGTCGAGTGCCAGGACATCCGGCTCGATGGTATCGGTGTGGCTCAGAATGACCGCGCGTGCGATCACGTTGTCCAGTTCGCGAATATTCCCCGGCCAGGTGTAGTGAGCCAGGGCATCCATCGAGGCAGGACTGAACATCATTCCGGGTCGTTTCGCCTCTCTGGCATGCCGGTTCAAGAAGAATTTGGCCAACGCGGGGAAGTCCTCCAGCCGCTCGCGCAGGGGGGGAAGCGTCAGGCTGATGACATTCAGGCGGAAAAACAAGTCTTCGCGAAAATCCCCGGCCTTGACCGCTTGCTTCAGTTCTTTATTGGTGGCGGCGATGACACGGATGTTGACGGAGACGAGCCGGGTGCCGCCGACACGATGAAATTCACGATCCTGCAACACCCGTAACAGCTTGGATTGGAGCGGGAGCGACATGTCGCCGATCTCGTCCAAGAACACCGTCCCGCCGTCCGCCATTTCCAACTTGCCCTTTTGTAACCGATCGGCGCCGGTAAACGCGCCGCGTTCGTGGCCGAACAATTCATTTTCGAGCAAGGTTTCCGTCAAGGCCACGCAATTGATGACCACGAGCGGCATCGCATGGCGCGGGCTCCATTGATGAATCGAGCGAGCCAGAAGCTCCTTGCCCGTTCCGCTTTCGCCTAGCAGCAGGACGCTGGCGTCCGATTTGGCGGCGCGCTGCGCCGCATCCAAAACCGTGCGGATTTTCGCACTGGTGCCGACGATGGAAGCGTAGCGGCCATCGACCTCGGACTTGAGGCAGGCGACCTGCCGTTTCAACGAGTCGCGTTCCAACGCTTTGTCGATCACGATCAAGAGATGATCTTTGTCCAGCGGTTTGGTGAGAAAATCGTAGGCTCCGTCTTTCATGGCTTCGACGGCGGCTTCGATTGACCCGTGGGCGGTCATGACGATGACAGGGAGATCTTCGGCGGGCCTGACCTTCGGCAGACGTTTGAGGACTTCAAGTCCGGTCAAACGGGGCATGTCCAGATCGAGCAACATGAGATGCGGCGCTTCCTGCTCGACCATCTCAAGGGCCTGGACGCCGTCGCGTGCTGTGACCGTTCCATAATCGGAGGCTTGAAGCCGATCCTCCAACATGGTCGCAATGTCCGGATCGTCGTCGACGATGAGAATCTTCGCTTTCATGATCCCTCCGTTAGGCGTCAGGCGTGAGGCGATAGAAGAATCGCTTCATGCCCGCCCGGAATATCACCGTGTCGCCTTACCCCTCAGCCCTTACGCCTCACGCCGGCTATTCTTCCATGACATTGATCACCAGTCCCGTGAGCGGTTTGGGATAGAAATAGGTCGACTTGTGCGGCATCCGTTCACCGGCTGTGGCCACTGCCTGCACCTCGCTGACTTTGGTCGCATTGAGGAGCAACGCTCCGGTCCCAGTCCCGTTGGCGACCCAGTCAAGCGCTTCATGGTCGTCCTTAGTATAAAGAATGGCTTCCTGCTCCTCTTGCGTCGGACACAGAACGGCCACCACCAATTGTTGTAACAATGAGACGTCGAGCTTGGCGCGGGGGGAGTCCTGAGCCGTGGGGCGATGAGCAGCCTTCAGCGCCAGCGTGACGTAGCGGCTTTCCCCTTTGATCGCCAGACCAAACGTGGGCGTGGTCTGTCCGTTTGTGCGCAGGGCCTCGATGAATTGGGCTCGGACTGCCGCCTGCGTGTTCGCGGTGAAGGGGAACTCTTGTATTTCGAATTTCTCACCCATCAGCGCCTTGACCTTTTGATAGGGAGGTAGCGGTGTGGTCGTCACGCGGTGAGTGGGAAGCACGGTCAGACCCGGGTCCTCCAACGGTGCGAGGAGCATCAGAACGCCATCATAGGGTTGAAGCCCGTCCGGTGATCCTGCTTGCTGCCTCCGCAGGCGTTGGTAGTTCAGGGCTGTTTCATAGCGATGATGTCCGTCGGCGATGAAGAGCGGTTTGTTCTGCATGATCTCGACGATCTGTTTGAGAACGGCCGGATCCGTGACCACCCAGAGTCGCTGGTGGCAGCTGCTGTCGTCCTGAAAATCGATGCGGGCCGGCGTTCCTTTCGTGGCGTTTTCGAGCAGGCTTAAGATGGCGTTCTGCGGATCGGAGTAGAGGAGCCAAATCGGACTCAGATTGGCTTTGCAGGCTTGAAGAAGATTCAGTCGGTCCGTTTTCGCAGCGGCCCGGGTATTCTCATGCGGGTAGATATGTCCCGAGTCCAACGCTTCCAACTTGGTCGTGACGAGAAATCCTCTCAGGACTTTCTTCGGCGCGCCGGGCTTGGAGGCAGGCGGAGCGTATTCGATCGTGTGATAGTAAATAGCCGGTTGGGCGTCACGCTTCAGGGCACCGCTCTTGAGCCAGTCATGGAGCATATCGGCGGCTCTGGTGTACCGGTTATTCCTCGGATTGTCCCCTGGCTGATCGAGGCCGAGTTCCAGCCGGATGATGTTTTGGGGGTGACGATCGTGCAAGGCCTTCTGGCCTGCCGCATCGATAATGTCGTAAGGAGGCGCGACGACATCGCGGACAGCGCCAACCACAGTTGGATTGTACAAGGTGCCTCGAAACGGAATGATCTGTGCCATGCGTGATCCTTTTCTCCGTGAGTGAAATATATATGTGTAGACAAGAACCGAAAGGCTGGGCCGTTCATCCTGCGCGTTGCCCGTCCCATGCGTAAACCGCCTGGGACCGCGCGGAAAACGGGGCTACCGGTCGCGGGTCACCATGTAGTCTGCAGCCACCGAGAGGGCTCGCTTGGCCGTATTGTCTTCAAATGAATCCAAATCCCGCTTGGCGGCGGCGATATAAGCCTGAGCCCGTCCCAGCGCATAGTTGATGGAACCGTATTCTTCCATCAAGCGGATGAGCCGGCTCAAATCCTCTTCCGTCAAGGTTCTGGTTTCCATCCGGTCCTTGATCATCTGCCGATCGGCCTCTGAGCAGTGATTGAGCAGATGCAGGAGCGGCAGCGTGGCCTTTCCTTGCCGAAGATCCTGGCCGAGTGTTTTCCCCAATGATTCCCCGTTGGCGGTGTAATCCAATGTGTCGTCGGCGACTTGGAAGGCGATCCCGAGATATTGACCAAAGCGGAACAAGGCATCCTGCTGCACCTCCGAAGCCTCCGCCAGAATTGCACCCATGCGACAGGAGGCGGCGATCAGGCCAGCCGTCTTATGTTCGACGATCGTGAGGTAGTCAGTCTCCGGCATGGCCGGATTGCCGTTGTAATACAATTGGAGGACTTCGCCTTCCGCCATCTTCTTGCAGGCTTCGGCCAGCACTTCATTAATACCCTGACTCCGGAACTCCACCACTTGACACATGGCTTTCGAATAGAGGTAGTCGCCCACCAGGATGCTGATCTGATTTCCCCAAACTTTCCGAGCTGTTCGGCGGCCCCGGCGGATGTCGGCATCGTCCACGACATCATCGTGCAGCAGCGTCGCGGTATGAATGAACTCGACGAGACTGCCCAGTTGGTGATGATCGCGGCCACCATAGCCGCAGAGACGGGCGGAGAGGAGCAGAAGCAGGGGTCTGATACGCTTGCCGCCGCTGTTCAGAATATGGGCGGCGACGGTGTTGACGAGGGTGACGCTGGAGTTCAGATTTCTGCGGACCTGGTCCTCGACACCATCCAGCTCATGGCGGTAAGCGTCCCACACGTCCGCCATGCTGTGAATGGTTGAGGTAACAGGACCCTGTGGCATGCGGCGGATGGTAGGGCAGAGCAGGAAACAAAGTCAAGGGAACGGCTTTGAAAAACGGCTATCTCCTCGGCTTGACAGGAGATTCACCCATCCATTAATCTGAGCAACCATTTTGAAACGGATATCGCCTCAAGAGTAATGGGATTCCGCGTCCCTGATTCCTCTCAGTAGGGCCTCTGTCCAGCAGGAAAAGACCTGCCTTTTTCACGAGATACGTATGATGGAACTCCCAGGGCTTCCACCGAAGCAAGGCCTCTACGACCCTCAGCACGAAAAAGACTCGTGCGGCATCGGGTTTGTCGTCAATATTAAAGGGCAGAAGTCGCACCGGATCGTCCGGCAGGGGCTTCAAGTTCTTGAGAATTTGACCCACCGTGGCGCGCAAGGATGCGACCCCTGCACCGGCGACGGCGCCGGCATTCTGCTTCAGGTCCCCCACGAGTTCTTGAAGCGGGCAGCGGGCGACGCTGGGGTCATACTTCCGGATGCCGGCGAGTACGGCGTCGGGCAGTTGTTCCTCCCTCCGAACCAGTCGGCGCGGCAGCAATGCGAGAAACTGTTCGGCAAGATTATCGAGGATGAAGGCGCACGCCTGCTCGGTTGGCGCGACGTGCCGGTCAAGAGCGACGCGATCGGGGTGCAAGCGCGCAAGACCGAACCGTTCATGCGCCAGGTTTTTATCGCCCGCGACGTCTTGAACGAAGCGCAGTTCGAGCGCAAACTCTACGTCATTCGCAAGAGAGTCGAGAAGGCGATCAAGGAATCGGCCATCCAAGACCGCGAGTATTTCTATATTCCCAGCCTCTCGGCCAATACGATCGTCTACAAAGGCCTGCTGCTGCCTTATCAGATGGCGGCCTACTATCAGGACCTCACCGATTCAAGCATGGTCAGCGCGCTGGCGCTGGTCCATTCACGCTTCAGCACGAATACGTTTCCGACCTGGCCGCTCGCCCATCCCTATCGCTACGTCTGTCACAACGGTGAGATCAACACGCTCAAGGGCAACGTCAATTGGATGAAGGCGCGCCAGGGCCGGCTTCATTCCGATCTGTTCGGGCAAGACATGGAAAAGCTCTTCCCGATCGTGTCGGAGAATCAAAGCGATTCGGCTTGTCTGGACAACGCGTTGGAGTTTCTCCTTTTGGGCGGCCGCTCGTTGCCGCATGCAATGATGATGCTGATTCCCGAGCCCTGGGTGGCCAACTCGCAGATGGATTTAGACCGCCGCGGGTTCTACCAATATCACGCCGCCATGATGGAGCCCTGGGACGGGCCGGCCGCTGTCTGTTTCACGGACGGCAAGATGATCGGCGCGACGCTGGACCGGAACGGTTTGCGCCCCTGTCGCTATCAGGTGACGACGGACGGCATGGTTGTGCTGGCTTCCGAAGCCGGTGTGTTGCCGGCCGAAGCCAAAGACATCCGTATGAAGGGGCGCCTCATGCCGGGCCGCATGTTCCTTGTCGATACGGTGCAGGGCCGCATCATCGATGACGAAATGATCAAGGCCGATATCGTCGGTCGCAAACCCTATCGCAGCTGGGTCACGCAATACGGTGTCTCGCTGGATGAGCTGCCGGAGCCGTTGAACGTCCCGCAACCGGACCATCCGACGATTCGCCAGCGGCAACAGGCGTTCGGCTACACTGTCGAAGAACTGAAAATGGTCATCACGCCGATGATCGTGACCGGCGAAGAGGCGGTCTCGTCGATGGGCACGGATACCCCGCTCGCGGTGCTCTCCGATCGCCCGCAACTGCTGTTCAAGTACTTCAAGCAACTCTTCGCGCAGGTGACGAATCCACCGATCGATCCGATTCGCGAACAGCTCGTCATGTCGCTGGTGACGAACATCGGGCCGAAGCCCAATTTGATGGAAGAGTCGCCCGAGTCCTGCCGCCGCATCAAAGTGCAGCAGCCGATTCTCACGAACGCCGACCTGCAAAAGATCCGTGGGATCTCCGATCCGCACTTCAAGAGCAAGACGCTCCGCATGTTGTTCCGCGTGGCTGAAGGGCCGGATGGGCTCGGCGCTGCGGTGGACGATATGTGCAGGCAGGCGTCGCAGGCGATCAAGGATGGCTACAAGTTCCTGATCCTCAGCGACCGCGGCGTCAATGAAGAATGGGCGCCGATTCCGAGCTTGCTCGGCATCTCCGCTATTCACCATCATCTCGTGCACGAGTGCACGAGAACCGAAGTCGGTTTGATTCTGGAAACCGGCGAGCCGCGCGACGTGCACCAGTTCGCCTGCTTGATCGGCTATGGCGCCGGGACGATCAATCCGTACCTCGTCTTCGAGTCTTTGGTGGATATGGAGCGCGACAATTATCTTCCGGAAGGACTCGATGCGCAGACGGCGGAAGGCAAGTTCATCAAGGCGATCAATAAGGGCCTGCTGAAGATTTTCTCCAAGATGGGGATTTCGACGGTGCAGTCCTACTGC
>DATIFR010000045.1:0-3698 GCA_035455145.1 Nitrospira sp. | reverse complement strand
GGCGGGCTCCTTAACAAGCATGCTTGCTTTATATCCTTGCTTGTGAAGCAAGTCAATAGAGAATGTGTTTGTAATGCCTTGCGTGATTATCGAACCCGTGACGGATGATCATGGCCACCTATTTGTAGCGGTGATTTCGATCTATCCTGCTACTGATAGAAACTGATGCAAGCAGCCTGGTCTCACTCCGATCCCATGCTATGATGCCCGCCTATGTCGAAGTCTCTCGACACAACATGCTCGCCTGAAGCTCTATTGTCCGTGGCCGTCGAAGCCGCCCGAGCGGCGGGCACTATTTTGCTGAACTATGCGAAGTCCGGATTTCGCATCACGCACAAAAGTCCTATCAACCTCGTTACCGACGCCGATCATGCCGCCGAACAATGTGTCATTGATCACATTCGCGCCCAGTTTCCCGCGCATCACATCCTGGCAGAAGAGCGAGGCTCTGATGTGCAGTCCGGTTCTCACTATCACTGGGTTATCGATCCTCTCGACGGCACAACCAACTTTGCCCACGGATTCCCTCTCTTTACAGTGTCTATCGGCGTGGAATTGGACGGCCAGGGCCTGATCGGTGTGGTGTATGACCCGACCCGTGACGAGCTCTTTACGGCGCACGCAGGTAGCGGCGCGCGTCTCAACGGACAGCCGATTTCGGTGTCGATCACGGATCAGCTCGATCGTGCGCTCCTGGCGACGGGTTTCGCGTACGACATCCGTGACACCCCGAACAACAATCTGGATCACTTCGCGAGATTCGCGCTGAAAGCTCAAGGCCTGCGTCGAACCGGGAGCGCGGCGCTCGACCTCAGTTACGTGGCCGCGGGTCGATTCGACGGATTTTGGGAGGTGAAACTCAGCCCCTGGGATATGGCGGCCGGCGTCGTCATCCTCAAGGAGGCCGGCGGAAAAGTGACCGACTTCGCGGGACACGCCCATTCTGTGTATCAACCGGAACTGGTCGCGAGCAACGGTCGGATCCATCAAGCGATGCTCGACGTGCTCTGCGAAGGACGTACTCGCCAGATAACTACCTGAAACTCATTCGGACAGCCGCCCACAAAGGTTTGCACAAGGATATACAGAGAGAATCGCGATAGGGTATGATTACACATTATCAGCCACAAGGAGTATCAAGGCATGGCCAGCTCAACACCTCCTTCAGGACAATCTAACGGAAAACCATCCCAACCGGCTGGAGGGGAGTCCGCCACCTGGGACGTTGAATTGCTCAAAGTGCTCGTCAGCAGAAAGGGCACGCAAGTCGACGCCCAATGGGCCATCCATCCCCAGCTGAAACAGGATTTGCTGCCGCACGAATGGCAAGAGGTCACTGACTTGATGGGGAAAGTCGCGGGCATTGTCGGAACCCGGTTTTCGCAAGTCCTCTCGCAAGCGGATCCCGAACCACCCAGCAACGCCTAGCGGGCTTAAGCTGAGAGAGCCTCAGCGCAGTTTCATTCCAGCTCTTCAGCCTCAATTCCAGCCTTAACCTTCGAACGAGGAGTCACTATGGACACCTACTACCATCCGCACGACCTTGGTAAGTTCGCAGACATGGGCAAGGGCAGTCCGGCCTTGTGGGAGAAGTTCATGGGGTATTACAGCGCGGTTTTTGCCGATGGCGCTCTGACCGAGCGCGAGAAGGTGCTGATCGCGCTGGCCGTTGCTCACACCGTGCAATGTCCCTACTGCATTGATGCCTATACGCAGGCCTCGCTCGAAAAGGGGTCTAACATCGAAGAGATGACTGAAGCGGTGCATGTGGCCTGCGCCATCCGCGGCGGAGCTTCGCTCGTCCATGGCGTGCAGATGCGGAACGTTGCCGAAAAGTTGTCGATGTAGGTGGTTTGAGACGCAGATCTACAGATAGGGATTTTCAGGGATCGCCAGCGTGAAATACTTGCCGCGCTCTTCGTAAAGGACTCGCTTGGCCGTGAGGTCGTTCAAGACCGGGGTGAGCGTGTCTGCGCTCGCGTCAACCAGACCGGCAATTTCTGCTCGAATCTGATCCGGGCTTCTAGCCGCCTCATTACAGATCTCAATCACACGCGCGGCCAATCCGTCATACCGCTGGCGCGTAGGCGCTTTCGGGTTGCGGCCATCGTAGACCGTCACATAATCCAGCGCCTTGGAGTAGTACATGAACGGGCGATCCGAAGAGGCATGCAGCCGCTGCCAGCCTTCAATCGCCGCGATTAATTCTTGATAGACATGCGGGTCCACCGGCCAATGGTCGAGTTCATATTCGAAATCGTACGCGATCTTCTTTAAATCCACCTGCCGCGCATCATAGACATACTCATAGGCCATCCCCGGCCCGGTGATCCTGACCCCGTACTCGTGTGGTCGCGTATAGTAGGGACTGAACCGCTCCAGCCAAAACTTCCCCGTGGCCTCCGGCGGTTGCAAATGCACCAGCGAGGGGATCAAGTCAATCTGGCGTTGGTAGTCCTCGTTGCTCTCCCCTGGAAAACCAAGCAAAATATTCCACGACACCGTCACACGATAGTAGAAACTCCACTTGAGGCAAATGATGTTCTGCATCGGCGTGACGCCCTTGTCCATGGCCTTCAGCTGGTTGAGACTCAAGCTCTCCAATCCGGGCTGCATGCACTTTACGCCGCCCACCGCCAACGTGCGGATCTGGCTCTTGTGCAAGTTGCTCTTCGTTTCGATAAAGACGTCCAGATCGCAGTGATCCGCGGCAAACTTTCCGAAGAGATGCTCGACGTATTTCATGTCGATGATGTTATCGACGAGTCGAAACCGCACGGTATCGTACCGGTGTGAAAGATGTGTCATCTCTCGCGCAACCTGATCGAAGGATTTCGCGCGAAACTTCATGCTCTGAGCATTCAATCCGCAAAAGGTACAATGATGTTTCTCGCCCCACCAACAGCCGCGTGAACCTTCGTAGAGCAAGATGCGATCGAGTCCCTGCGCGGCATCTCCAAGTTCAGCAAGGAGATGATAATAATCGTCATAGTCCGGCGGACCGGTCTTGGTGAAATCCGAGAACAGAGACCGGTTCGGCGAGAGACAAATCTTCTCTCCCTGCCGGTACGCCACTCCGTCGGGGAACGCCCCATCGTTCCCGTCCACAATCGTGCGGACAAGAGCGGGGAACGTCTCTTCTCCCTCACCGACCACGACATGATCGATAAAGGGAAAGGCCCGAAAGTATTCCATGCCCATCTCGCCGTCGTAATTCGCCCCGCCGAAGACGATTTTCACATCCGGATACAGATCCTTGATTAGCTTCGCCATCGTCAGGCTCGCCACGTTCTGATCGAAAGTCGACGTAAAGCCGACCAGCTTATACTGTTCCCAGTCGAAGGCCGTCAGCGCCCACATGAGAAACTGCGGGGCAATCCGCGTGGATAGCTCTTCGAAATAGCCGATCGGCTGGCCGCTCTGTTGCGCAAGCTGCTCGAACACCGGCTTGAACACGCGGGGATATTCCGCCCGTTTTGGATTGTCCCGAAAAAGCAGGTGCGAAAAGAGCCATTCGCCGAAGAGCGCGCGCTTCTCGCAAATCATCTCATAGAGCGGCACGCCGATCTTGTGCGCAAATCGGACGTTGAGATGGTGGCAGTCGACGGCGATGCCTTTGGATTTTAGGAGGGCCGAGAGCGTCCCGAGCTGGATCGAGGGGTACTTCGAATAGCTGAACGGCATGTTGACGAGCGCGA
>DATIFR010000044.1:0-5424 GCA_035455145.1 Nitrospira sp. | reverse complement strand
ATACAAGAGCGGGATGAGCAGGACCAGTACGGTCCGGATGAGATCCACTCCGATCATCACCGGTTTGCGTCTTACCCGATCGAGATACACACCGATGAGCGGACCGAACACCAGCGGAGGAATCGTTTGCAGCAATCCAATCAGCGTCATCTTGAATGCCGAACCCGTCAGGTCGTACACAAACCACAGGAGGGCCACTTTATTCATGCTGTCGCCGATCTGAGATACCACCTGGCCGGAAAAGAGCAGGCCGAAGTTTTTCGTGGATAGCAACTGCCAACCGGACGTTGTCCGCTCCTCCACTGTCAGACCTTGCTCAACCATGATGAAATCTCCTCAACAAACAGCGCGCTCGGCCTCGCGCATCGTGGTTTACGGTTCGTGGCTACCCCTTACCCTGTTATTTGAGTCGCGTGACCGAAAGCGTGTGGCCCTCGGATGAGATCTTGGCTTCGATCTTGTCTCCTGGGTTAACCCTATTTCGGACTTTCGTATCATTCCTCAGTTCAAGGCGCAGTTCTTTCCCGTCTTGATCGGTAATGACATAGGATTTGTCCACGATTTTGAGTGTGTCCTCACCTCGGATATCCTTGGCCATATGAAACTCACCCTCAACCTTGGACACCTCACCTGTTACTGTTTTTGAGTCGGAGACTGATCCCGCCTCCACGTATGTGTCTGTGATCAGCATGATGGACACAGTCAGGCACACCGCTATACCGGTAGTATTGAGAGGCTGTACGAGTTTCATACTCACCTCCTACCGCACAGCTGGAGAATGCGTTTATTCCCCTTCTTCCTCCAGCTCTTCCACTTTCCAATTCTCCCTATGTGATCGAGAGTTACGCACTGGCTGCTAAGGCCGGCCAGGAGACAACACTCGTGGCCTCTGCCTCAGGCTCCTCTTGGGTCTTCGCGACCAGCATTTCATACACACGGAGATAGTCTAACGCCATTCGCTCGACGCTGAACCTCTGCTCAAAGGCCCGACGACATCGGTGCCGGTCGATCTCCGGGATGCGATCCACCGCCGCCACCATCTCGCTGAGGCCCTCGCAGACAAATCCAGTGGATTGGTCTTCGATGACTTCAGGAATGGACCCACGCCGATAGGCGAGCACAGGCGTGCCACAGGCGAGAGCTTCGATTAATACGAGACCGAACGGCTCCGGCCAGTCGTAGGGACAGACCAACGCTGCTGCGCCACCCAAGAACTCATTCTTTTCGGCATCCGTGATCTCCCCGAGATACTCGACCAGCGGATGGGTCAGCAACGGCTGGATTTCAGACTGAAAGTATTCTCGATCCATCGGATCAACCTTCGCGGCGATCCGCAGCGGCAAGCCGACCCGTTTCGCGATTTTGATCGCGTGGTCCGGTCGTTTCTCAGGGGCGATGCGACCCAAAAAGGCCAGATACCTTCCGGGCTCCTCGTGGAAGGTATAAAGGTCCTGGGGCAAGCCGTGATAGACGGTGCCTTGCCAATTGGCCCAGGAGACGGGCCGCCGTTGCGCATCCGAAATCGACACCATCGGCATCTCCGCATACTCACGGAACACCGGCTGCAGTTCCGGCAAATCAAGCCGCCCATGGAACGTAGTCACCATCGGTGTCGCATTGCGCCTCCCGAGGGGAAAGCCCAGGAAATCCAGATGGGAGTGAATGATGTCGAACACGCCGGGCTTCCCCAACGCCTGTTCCATCAGCATTGTCATCGGCGCATCGCGATTGAAGATCCCTGTATTCAACCGCAACGCATGAGCGCAGATCGGCTCGAGGCGTGCCGCGGTGAGCGAGTCTCCGCTCGCGAAAAGGGTCACGTCGTGACCGAGCCGAACGAGTTCTTCGGTCAGGTACGACACGATTCGTTCCGTTCCACCATACAGCTTCGGCGGAACGCTCTCCCACAAAGGCGCAACCTGGGCAATTCTCATCGGACTGTTCCTTTCGTTATTATGATGAACATTGGCCTATTTCGCCGGTCGAAGTGCAACGACTCTCTCACCCGTCATTACAACATCCGCCTCGATTCTTTCCCCTGGAACCAACATGCGCTCTCGCTTCGTGTTCTTGTCGACGTGGAGATACACGAGCCTCCCGAAAACGTCTTTAATCAGATACACGTCGCCTTTGACGGACAACAGATCGCCCTTGATCGTTTGCAGAGACGTCTCAATCTGAGCGAGTGCACCGGGCATGGCGAAGATCAGACAACACAGCAGAACCATCAAACCACTGATCAATCTCGACATGGTTCACCTCACTTGCCATCTCCAACCCGACAGAGACGGCTCCCAAACCATCCACAAGCGAACAAGGCCAGGCAGCCGCCCATTGCGAATCCGGACGAGAACGAGGATAGAACGACGCGGGCAGGCAACCGCCGGCTCCAGAGCATGAACCGAGCTCCCGCCGCCAGCCGTGGAAGAAGAGGCACACATGCCTCCACACCCAACCATTCGGTCTTGATCCTGCCAGGATCTTTCGTCTTCTCGTGAATGATACGTGCCGGATTGCGCATTGCCTGAGATTCCTTCCCTACGTGTCGTACTCGGCACCTGCATCGCGTCACCATCGGGAAAGCTGGAGTTTCGCCATGCCGCCCTGGTGACATTTCCCCGAAACTCTATTCCCCGGAAAACGGTAATCCTGCCGGGCCCCTCCCGTTCACCCGTTGCACTGCAGCAATCAATTCTTCGTTCCGAAACGGCTTCTGCACCCACGTCAGATGCTTGGCCTGCCGCCGACCGAGATGCTCGCGCAGAAGATGCCCTAGATCTTCGGGGGCCTCCAGACCTATCAAGACAATCGGCATAGGCATAGGATTGGACGGTGGCTGGAGCGAACTAAGACAGGCCAATTCTGTCTCTGCAGAAACCGTATCGAGATCGAGAATCACGGTGCTCCCAGAAGGAATGTGCTCACCTTGGCCTTGTAACGTTCTCACGGAGATCACCTCATGCCCACTGTGGTGGAGCACCTCGCCGACGACGGCGCCCAACACGGCATCGGATTCGACGAGAAGAATTCGGCCAGCCATGTTGAGCCACTCCTGAAGTTCGACTAGCACCATGCGTAGCGGGATTGAGCAAGCTAGATGCCTGAGAAAGATCCCTTGCGTCTCCTTGCCTTTCCTTGGCTTTCACGGCTGTAAGGCTGCGGAAGATTCAGGGTTTTACCATGGTGACCGGTACGAGGGAGACATGACTAGCGGAGGCCTGCTCATCAAAATAAGAGACAAGTTATTCCGGGCCAGACATCTTGTCTCGGAATCGGATTGAACAAGGAACCCAGGGGGACTACCATGGAATCATGTTGAGCTGGTGGCACCAACTCAGTCTTCAGGTCAAGATCACGGCCATCATTGTGCTCATCTTCATGGTTTCCGCAGTAATGACCGAATGGATTGAGGCCCGCTTGATTCAAAGAACGGTTGAAGACAATGTCCGGGAGGCGGCACTGGCCGTCGGGCGATCCGTTGATCAGAACGTGATCAGTCTAGCCCAGCTATCGAATCGGGATGCGCGCACTAAAGAACTGGAGAAGATCCTCGCGAATCTGCCGGATCTGCTTAACATCGTGCTCTACGCATCCCCGACTGAATCGGGAGAAAGTTTTGTACCGGTCGCCAGCGCCGGCCCCACCGAGTTGCCTCGTCAAGAGGGAGCTCCTGACCTCGTTCATGGGGTGCGCGAGGAACGGCGGCCACTGATCGATTATGCGGATCGGCCAAAAACTCACCGCGTTTTCCTTGCCGCCCCGATCTTTTTGAAAGGCGTTGTGGTCGGAGTGACCTATGCCGAGTTCTCGACCCTGCAAATGGACGATGCCCTGGACGCCTTGCAAGCCGCCTCGCGAAACAGGCGACTGCTGACGTGGTTGGCAATCGTGGTTGCCATCAACCTCTTTCTCTACTTTAAGTTCCATCGTCCCGTGCAGCGAGTGCTGTCCGCGATCAAGGCGGTCTCGGGGGGAACCATGACCGCGGCCGTGCCGGTTGACGAACAGGATGAACTGGGGGAACTTGCCGGCACATTCAATGACATGGTGAAGACCATTCGGGAAACGACCGAACACAACGCCAAACTGAAGGAATCCTTGCGAGCGATGAACGATAACCTCCAGTCGAAAGTCATTGAGGCGACCACCGAGGTGATGCAAAAGAATCGGGCGCTCGCCCACACGAACGAGCTCCTCTCGATCGCACAGCGCGATGCGGCACGCGCGCAGCGTCTGTCGGCGATCGGGCAGATGGCCGCAACCGTCGCACACAAGATCGGCACGCCGTTGACTGCACTGTCCGGTCATATCCAGCTCATGGCTGAAGATCCGACCCTGAGTACAGAGTCGCGACAACGGTTACAGACGGTGGAGGCGCAGATCGAACGAACATCGAAAATTATCCAAGACATGTTGTTGTATGCCAGGCGGCCGGAGCCGGTTCGCGCTCCGCTTGATTTGAATGCGTGTGTTGCGGAATGCATCGCGCTCCTCCAGCCGGAGCTCGAGCGCAGACACATCGCGCTCGTCACGGAGTGGAGCCAGCAAGTCGAAAAAGTCGACGCCGATACCCAGCAGCTCCAGGAAGTATTTATCAATCTCATCGAAAACGCGCTCGATGCGATGCCGGCTGGTGGAACTCTCGTCGTACGGACCTCTCCCCATGACGAGTCGAAGCACCCAGACCATCGATCGTTCGTTGAAGTGGAATTTGCCGATACAGGCTGCGGGATGGACGCCGAGCAAATCGCGCAGATCTTTCAGCCGTTTTTCACGACGAAGAAATCTGGGCGCGGTACCGGACTGGGTCTGGCGATCGCGCTGGAAACGATACGGGCGCACGGGGGACAGATCAATGTCGAGAGCGAGCCGGGGCATGGAGCCCGGTTCACGATCGTGTTTCCAACCGATGGAGGAAGGAGCTAATGCTACGGCCATCTCGCGTCATGGTGGTGGACGACGACATCGAGACATTGGCCTTGCTACGCGAGGTCGTGACCAAGGAGGGCTACGAGGTCGTGACCGCTGAGGATGCGGAATCGGCGATGCGGCATCTTGCCGAATGGCAGCCTGACCTGGTCATCACGGACATTCATATGCCGGGCATGGATGGGCTGGCCCTGCTGGCCGCCGTGCGCGAGAAGGCGCCGGATATTCTCGTGATCTTGCTGACCGCCTATGGATCGCTCAAGACAGCCGTGGATGCGATCAAGGCCGGGGCCTTCGACTATCTCAGCAAACCGTTTGTCGTAGAGGACATTCGATTGGTGGTTCGGCGAGCGATCGAACACAAAAAACTGGTGGGAGAGAATCGTTCGTTGCGCGAGCAATTGCGTGAGCGATACCGCTTCGACAACCTTGTGGGCAGCAGTCCCGGGATGGTCGAGGTGTATAAACTCGTTGCTCGCGTTGCGGGATCTGACA
>DATIFR010000043.1:0-10922 GCA_035455145.1 Nitrospira sp. | reverse complement strand
ATCATACTCCCGATGCTGACGATGCGGCTGTTTGCCGAAGAGCGGAAGCTCCGCACATTCGAATTTCTCATGACTTCCCCCGTCGGCCTGAATGAAATCGTGGCAGGGAAATTTATGAGCGTCTTGCTTGTCTTTCTGGGGCTCCTCGGACTCACGGGATTGATCCCGCTCGTGCTGTCGCTGTTCAGCGATTTCGACTGGTACCCAGTCTTGACCGGCTATCTGGGACTCGCGCTGCTGGGCGCTCTGTTCCTGTCGGTGGGGGTCCTGGCCTCCGCGTTGACAGAAAATCAGATCGTTGCCGCCTTCACCAGTTTCGGCCTGCTCCTCATTCTGTGGCTTCTAGCCGGAGTCGGCTCGCTCCTTGGCGATACAACGGCAGGACAAGCCATCTCCTACCTCTCCTTCATGGAACATTACGATCACCTCGTGCGAGGATTAATCGACACGAAAGACCTGGTGTACTTCCTCAGCGCCCTCGTGTTGATGCTGTTCCTCACGCACCGGGTCGTCGATTCGGCACGGTGGCGATGAATCTTCACTCCCTTCCACTCGGCGTCATCGGAATCGCCCTAGCTGTGGCCGGGATGGTCGGCTACAGCCTCGCGCCGGACAAGTTGTGGCTCGTCACCCTGGCAGAAGGACTCGCGCTGCTGTGCCTGATCCTGTTTTTTGTCCTGCATTTCCAGACCGTGAAAGCATTTTCAACTCGGCGCGCCACGCGCATGGGTGCCAACAGCCTCTTGATGGTCCTGTTGTTTGTCTGCATTCTGGTGATCGTTAATTTCCTAGCTTCACGACACTCAGTTCGTTGGGACTTCTCGGAAAACCAGAACTTCTCTCTCTCGCCGCAGACTCATCGGATCATCCGCAGCCTGCCGCGCGACGTGAAGATTACCGTCTTTACCCGCGAGAAGGATCCCGGCTATCAGTCTTATAAAGAACGATTGGATAGCTATCGGCAAGCCAGTCCGAAAGTCACCGTTGAATTCGTTGATCCCGAACGGCAGCCCAAAATAGCGCAGGCCTATGGCATATCAAGAACGGATACGGCGATATTCGAAAGCGGCGAACTCCAGGCTCGGGTCACGACGCCGTCGGAAGCCGAACTCACCGGGGGATTGATCCGTGTGTCGAAGAGCAGCAAGAAACGCGTGCTCTTTCTCGAAGGCCATGGCGAACGAAGCCTGGACGACCGGGAGCGGACAGGGTTTTTCGTCGCCCGGGAAGCCCTGATCAAGCAGGGCTATGACGTCGGCACTCTGAGCCTACTCAAGGACACCGCCGTTCCGGACAACACAGCGATTCTCGTCCTGGCGGGCCCGCAACGGTCCGTCACGACTGAAGAACAGGATCGCATCTATACCTACGTGCAACAAGGTGGGCATCTCCTGCTCCTCATCGATCCGAACACGCAAGCGGACCTCAATCCTCTACTGAAACGTTGGGGACTCACAGCAGGCCCCGGAGTCCTCGTCGATCTCCAGGACCGCTTGGCCCAGGGCGATTTGACCGCGCTCCTCGTCCGCACTTTTACCGAACACGAAATTACCCAAGACCTGACAGCCGCCGTCCTGTTCCCACTCTCCCGACATCTCACCTTCGACGAGCAGGTGGGCAAGGACTGGGACTTCGTCCCGTTGGCCCGCACCTCCCCCAACAGCTGGGCCGAAACGGATCTCAGAGGCCGGGTAGTGAACCTGGACGAGAAGGAAGACGTGAAGGGACCGTTGCCGATGGCGGCAGCCCTATCGCCGAAATCTCCGCTTGCGGAAGGAAAACCACGGCCGGCCATCGTCGTAATCGGCAACTCCACGTTCGCCACCAATGCATTTCTGAATTTTCCCGGCAACAGCGACTTCTTTCTCCATACGGCCGGGTGGCTCGCCGAAGAGCGTGACTTGATCGCCATCGGTCCGAAGGAAGAGGCGCTCAGGCCGTTCACGCCCAATCCGCTCCAAGAGCGGGCGCTGCTCTATCTTCAAGTGGTGCTGCTCCCGGCGTTCACCGTCATCGCCGGCTTCATGGTCTGGCGCAAACGCCGCCGGTTGTAACTCATGCGATACTGGTCCACGCTGCTCATGGCACTCGTGCTCGCGGGGCTCGGGCTCTATCTCTACATCGTCGAGTTCCCAGCCAAGGAGACTGAGGAGCGCCAAGCAACGGCGCAGAAAAAAGTCCTCCTCCTCGATCAGGCCTCCATCACAGGGCTGAGCTTCAAGACCGATCGTGGCGACCTCGTCTTTGAACGCACCCAGGACAAGGGCTGGATGCTGACGGCTCCCTTGCGGACGGAAGCGGACCAGCGCGAAGTTCAGAACCTGGTCCGCGCGCTTGTCACCGGCTCCGTTCGCCGGGTTGTGGAAGAGAACCCGACGACGCTTTCCCCCTTCGGACTCGACAAACCTGTCACGACGGTCACCATCACCGCACCCAGCGGACAGGAAACGCTCTCGATCGGCGACAGCGGCCCATTGTCGTCCACCCTGTACGTACTCAGAGAATCCGATCATGCACTCCTGCTCACTGATTTAGCGGCGAAAGACTTCGTGAACAAGACGCTCATGACCTTTCGCCGGAAAGATATCCTGCGTGTGGCGCGGAGCGAGATCGAACGCATTCGCCTCACCTATCCTACCACCGAAATCGTGCTGTATCACCTCGATGAAAAGCCCAAGGGTAAGTGGAAAATTCGATATCCGATAGAGGCCGACGCGGATCTCAACGAAGTGCGAATGCTGCTCTTCAGACTGGAAGACTTGAAAGCTCTGGGGATTGTGGATCCAGGGCCCGAACGTGACGCGCTCGCCCGGACCCTGACAACGCCAAAAGTACGAATTACCCTGCACGCGGCGGATGGCGACCGAACGGTGAAACTCTACCAATCGGACACCTCAAGCGGCGAAGCGATTGCGGAAACCGGCCCGGAAGGCCCTCTGTACCGGATCAACCCCACGGCCATCAAAGATCTCACGAAGGAACTGTTCACTTTTCAGGACAAACGCCTCCTCGGTGTCGATTACACCGACATCGCGATGCTCTCTGTGACGACACGCGCGGAACATTTTGTTCTCATCAACCAAAACAGGGAATGGGTTTTGGAGGATCGCCCAACCGAGAAGCTCAACCAGCAGGTCACCGATCTCTTTGTGAGCCGTGTCGCCAATGTTCCGGCAGAAGAACGGGTCGTCAAACAAGCCGGCCCCTTAGCGCCCTATGGGTTAGTAAGCCCGGCCGCAGAGTTTGTCGCAACCGGACGAGACGGAAAACTCGCCGGCAAGCTGGCTGTTGGCAACGCTGCGAACGGCCTGGCCTATGCGATGGGGCTTCGCCTGCAGGGCATCTTCCAAATTCGCGCTGATCTATTAACTCAGATTCCTGCGAAAAAGGACCTGCTCGCCTCATCGAAGAACGACGACAACACGAAGCCCTAAGCAGCTGCGGTTGATCTCAAGACTCGCCTAGACTTTTCATTGCCTATTCAGTATCGTAGGAGTCGTCTGTTGGGATGTTCAAAAAGGCTTCCTGCCCACCCGCCCAGCTCCTGCGCGCCAAGATGCGCATTCCCGGGCTGGCCCCGGCCAAGCGAGAAAGCGAAATTTGCGTTTCCGGTCATTGAGCCTTTGAGGGTCGCGTAAACCAAGCAGGGGTCTTTTTCAGCATCCCAAACGCCCCCGTAGCTCAGTTGGATAGAGCAGCGGTTTCCTAAACCGCGGGTCGCACGTTCAATTCGTGTCGGGGGCACCAATTTTTTCAGCCACTTCGGGCAGTTGCAGAATTGATCCGGTCCAGGGGACCTCTCCGACTGCAACCATTTCTGGCGATTTGCTACCATCTCCAATCACGTCGAAAAATTCCGCATCCAAGCGATTCACCGCCGCCTTGGCCATTCCTGTTCGAGACCGTCTATAGCACGGTCACCGAACTGCTTGAGGGCTGTTTTCGCTGTATAAAGGCCACTCTTCTGATAGCCGCGGCCGGTCTTCTTCCCTATATCAGGTCAGGTCCCGACGGTAGTATCGTGCCAGCATGGCTTACAACATCTTGATTATCCATGCAATTTCATCTCAGCGAGGACAACCAAATCGCGGGTCGCGGCGTAAGGGGGGGAGGTCCGCAGGGCCGATCTGAAAATTTCTCATTTGCTTTTCGATTACCCTCTTACTCTCTCTTGTTGCTATCTCGTGATAATAAGAAATTGTGCTCGAACCTCTTTACAAGACGTCGGAGAAAGCTCAAAATGCCGCGTCCCGCTCATAACATTCCAGCGCTGCTTCGCCGAAATGAAAGGTGTCTTTCATGCGGCTCTCAAAGGACGTGAATAATTTTACCAGCGCATGTGAGCACCTTCTTGCAGGCATCGCGATCTATCGGCCCCTTACCCATGAAGAAGTTTTGCTCGTCAAGCACTATTGCAACGAAGTGCTAACTAAAGTTAATCAACCTCCGGCAAATCCTGCGCAAGTGCGAATTCCCCTCTCCCAGTGACTCCACAAGATTTTATTTCTGTTACCACGCTGCTACCAGGATAGGACAAATCAGGGCCATCAGGCCATTTCATCAATAGCCTGTCTTGTTGTGTCTTGTGGGCCTATGTTGTCTGAGGCAGGACTAGGAGTAATTCCTAAACTGCGGGTCGCACGGTCGATTCGTGTCGGTGGCATCAAACCAAGCTCGCTCGTACCGGCGCCTCATCGGCGTGAGGCCTCTCTATAGTTGCCCCTGGTATATTTTCTCCCGGATTCTCCCCTGAATCCCTCGCACACATCACCTTCGCCAGTTACTTGAATGATGTCGTCTCGGAATGCCTCTTCTCCTTGCACTCACCAAATCATCAGTTATACTCATGTTGAAAGCCTAGGAATCCAAGAAAGAGCCGCCGATGTCGAAGCGCAGCGAATGGAAAATTCGAACCAAACCAGCCTGCCTTGTAGCTGTGAAATACATTGCCAAAGAATTTTGCGGTACCGGCGATCTGCTCGATCTCTCTGAAGAGGGCCTCAAAATTCAGGGCTCCCAAGGCGTCCACACCGGCGTTCAAGTTGCGCTCCAGATCACCGCCGCCGACTCAGCCATCTCCATTCACATCGCTCGTGCTCATGTACGTTGGACGAAAGGGGGCATGTTCGGCGTGAAATTCGATACTCTGGAACCAGCCGTCAAAACGCAACTTCTCGCGTTTCTAGCGACCCTGGCAGCCCCTGCTTTGACTCCAAAAACTGTATAACCAAGTAATCTCTTCTATCACCCTCCTTTTGAGGTACTCCTTTAAGGTCTAACCAAGGGAGAGCCTCTCCGCTACCCTAGAACCATGTGGCACCGAAAGGAGGGCACCATGACTTGTCGACGTTGTCAGGGCTGCATGGCTCGCGACCACTTTCTTGATCTTCAGGAAAGTGGAGGGGAATGGTGGATGGAAGGCTGGCGCTGCATCAACTGCGGCCATGTGTTTGATCCCGTCGTGGAACAGAACCGCCGGTTGCATGCGGCGGCAATGGCCTCGGCGGCCACGGCACAGCAGGCCCAACCGGTGATAGCCGTGAGCGCGCAGCAAGAATTGCCACTCGATATAGCAGCCTAGCGTAGATTGGCCTATCGAGAGATTCGATCGGCAGGCGAGATGCGTCGTTGGCTGCTCGGTTTCCCGTGTTTTCTTGTCAGGCCATAGGGCGTGGGCTACACTTTTCTCACACTCTATGGCACGTGCAAAAACCGAGCGGTCGCGGTCTAAAACTTCCGCCATCGAAGACCTGACCCAGAGCATCGAGCAGCTCCAATCCTATCTTCCGAAAGTCGAAGACCTCGGACGAGAAGGGTTCCCTTACATTGAGGGTGCGAGAGCCAGAACCGAACTGCAACTCCGAGAATGCATTAAGCGCGCCTTCGGTGAAAAGTCGCCTGAATATCAGGCACATCGACACCATAAACTGGCGATGGGGACCCCGGCTGAAACCAAACAAACCGTCAGTCTCGTGAAAATGCTGATCGCCACGCTTGAGGAAAAGAAACTCGAGCTGCAAGGGCTCAAGCCATCTGCACCAGAAAAACCGTCAGCAACATCAAGCCCTACTCCGCAAGGACGACCGCAGATGACGCTGGTTCCTCCCACAGCATCGACCGCCCAGATCACCATGACATCAGCAGCACCGGCGACACCTCCACCCATTACCATGTCCGTCCCGCTGACGACGAACGTCGATATGGGGGCGACATCGACCGCATCGCCACCTTCACCGACTGTGTCCGCACCAGCATCGATCACGCCGCCTCCATCGACCGAATTCACAGCGTCGCAGCAGGTAGCGGCGCCAACGCCGAAACCATCACAGATCACACCCGATCAAGTGTCGACGTTATTTCGTCCCAATGACACGGCGTCGGTTGCCCCTCCCATTCCACAGACTCAACGATCGGTCAGCGCTCCACCACCAGCTCCCGTTTCAACGCCAGTTTCCGAGCCAGCTCTGCCGGCATCAGATCCCTCGACAATCCAGCCGTCAATCAGTTCCCCGCAACACTCGGCCACGCAGGAAGTTCCCTTGGCATCTCAACCAGCTCAAGTTCGTTCGGTGCCGCGTCCAGCCACCGCTGTCACAAGCGATTCGTCGCTTCAAGCGGTCGATCACCTTGAACTTTGCAGAAAACTCTGCTGGCGGTTTCATGCCATTGCGCGTCAGTTGCGGCTCCGCGGGGAATATCGAGCCACGGTAGCTGTCGAGGACGAAGTGGATGTGCAGGATTTGCTCCATGCCCTCTTGCGTGTCCAATTCGACGATATCGGCACCGACGAATGGGCCCCCAGTTATACAAACGGTGCACCGCGTACGACCTTCCTCCTGGACCGAGACAGACTGGCGATTGTCGTCAAGAAAACGCGGACCGGCCTGAGCACCAAGGACCTCATGGATCAGCTCCGTGTCGACATTGAACGATACCGCGCGCAGGAACGATGCACCACGCTCTTCTGTTTCGTATATGACCCGGAAGGCCGCATCGGCAACCCTCGAGGGTTGGAGAGCGATCTTGCCACCATCAGCGACCAGTTTACCGTCGACGTGCTCGTCGCACCAAAATGAGGCCGCCCATGAAGAAAGCAAAAGCATCCGGTACCTCCGCCACATTGACAGGCACGCCGGGTATCCGCTACGTTGGCAACGAACCGGCCATTCCGGCGGTACCCTGCACAATTCATGCACCGGTAGACGGTGGAGTGGTCATGGCCGATCGTGCCTATGTGTTAATTCATGTGCTGCCCGGGCAAACGAGTCATGTGGTTCGGGCCTTGGGCGAGATTAAGCAAATAAAGACGATCGATCCCTGCTGGGGCAAGCCGGATATCATCACGGTTGTAGAGGTGCCCGATCAGGACGCCTTGACGCAATTGGTGCTCAGTAGAATTCACGCGATTGAAGGGGTGGCCCAAACGGATACCCATCTTGTCTACCGCCTGAAGGACACGAAAGCGAAGTGAACTCGCTCCCCTGCCGATGCCTCCTTGCCTTCCTCTTCGTCACAACGACGGCCTGTGCCGGCCCCCCTCTCGCCCATGAGCCGGATATTGTGGATGTCACACTGCCTGCCCCGGTCGAAACTGTTCGGGCCGCGGTGATTCAGGTGCTAACAGATGGCGGTTATGATGTTGATCGGAGGGACGATGAAACGCTTTCAACCGGCTATCGCGAAGAAATCAGCGGGCCCTGGGATTGGCTCTTGCGCTGGCGCTTCGGCACAGGCCGGAGCCGCGTCGAGGCCCGTGTGACATCGGCCGCCGAGCAAAGTACCAGACTCTGGTTGAACGTACTATACGAAGGGAAAGACGGGATCTTTACAAACTGGGAAGACTCGCCGACGGCCCTGCCCCAAAGCGCGGAAAATCAACTGCGGCTTATCAAGAACGCCTTACAAATACTCTGAACGCTCGCGCTCAGCTTAAAGGTTTTCGGCTTGTGCTCTTCACCGAGCCTTGATCTCAACCTGCGTCTTTGTCTCCTCCCTCTGCATCCTCTCCAAGGTCGAGCCCAAACCGCTCGGCCATTCGATAGAGCGTCCGGCGATCGATGCCGAGAATCTTCGCCGCTTTGACCTTGTTGCCCTTCATCTCCTTGAGCACTCGGATGAGATGGCGTTTCTCCACTTCCTCCAGGGTCAGCAAGATCTCGTCGCCCGTCTCTGCCATCTCCACCTTCTGTTCGGCAGCGCCGCTGGCCTGATGAACGGCCGCCGGCAAATCCTCCGGCGTCAGAAGCGGCCCGTGACTGAGCGACACGGCGCGCTCGATGGCATTCTCCAATTCGCGCACGTTGCCCGGCCACCGATACTGTTTCAGCAACGCCAACGTATCGGGATGAAATCCCCGCACAGCCCGCGTGGCCCCCGCACCGCACTTTTGCAGGAAATGATGGGCCAGCATCGGAATGTCTTCCTGCCGCTCCTTCAGAGACGGCAAGGTAATCCGCACGACATTGAGCCGATAGAAGAGATCATCCCGAAATTTCCCCTCTTTCACGAACTGCTCGAGATCACGATTTGTCGCAGCAATGATCCGCACGTCGACCTTGATCGAACCGGTTCCGCCGACGCGCCGGACTTCATGGTCCTGCATCACGCGCAACAACTTTACTTGGAGTGCCTGCCCCAATTCACCGATTTCGTCCAAAAACAACGTGCCGCCGTTGGCGGATTCAAAGAGACCGGTTTTTGTCCCGACCGCTCCCGTGAACGCGCCCTTCTCATAGCCGAACATCTCTGATTCCAAAAGCGTATCCGGCAACGCTCCGCAATTCACCGGCACAAACGGCCTGTCTCGGCGAGGACTGTTGGCATGAATAGCCCGGGCAATCAGCTCCTTGCCCGTACCGCTCTCCCCTTGCAGCAACACCGTGCTCTTGCCTTCCGACACACGCGCCACCAGTTTGTACACTTCCAGCATCGCCGGACTGCTTCCGACCAGCGGTGACCAGTCGTCCTTATGCTTTAGCTCTTCGCGGAACTTCGAATTTTCCCGGACCAGCCTACAGTGATCAAGGCTTCGCTGAACGACGAGTTTGATTTCCTCTTTCTTGAACGGCTTCGCCAGATAATCGTAGGCGCCTTGTTTAATCGCCTCGATTGCGCCTTCGAGCGACCCGAAAGCCGTCAGCACGACAATCGCGGTATCGGCACTCATGCGCTTGAACTCGCGAAGCACCGTCAATCCATCGACAGCCCCCATGCGAATGTCCGTCAGCACAAGATCCACCCGGCCTTCGCGGCCCCGCGCAATGGCCTCTTCGCCGCTGGAAAACGCCTCGACGTCATAACCTTCCTTCTTCAGCGCCTCGGCCAACAGCTCACGCGCCACGGCATCGTCATCGACCACGAGAATTTTCGCTGGTTGCATCGTATCCTTTAGCAGATTATTGAAGCACTGCCCTGGGAATCTGGAGCGACAGGACTGCCGGATGCGAGGAACGGGATCAACGGATCCCACAGGATGTTCAAAAAGACCGTCCAGCGAGGCCGCCGCGAGCGAAGAGGCGAGGAGGTACATACCAAGCTTCGCTTGGGCCGCTCGATTCGATCACATGCGAGCGGATAGTTATTTTGCCTCAAGCTGGCTTCTCCGTACGTTGAGTCTCTGAACGAGGCGAGCACAAAGCTGGCGGGGTTTTTCAACATCCTTCTAGACCGTACCTTCCGGTTCGGCAAACTTGCCAGGCAATGTCACTGTCACGGTCGTCCCCCGTCCCTGCTCGCTCTCGAGCGACAGCGCCCCGCCATGTGCCAACACTGTTTCCCGACTTAAGAATAGTCCTAAGCCGGTCCCCTTGCCAACCTCCTTCGTTGTGAAGAACGGTTGGAACGCCTTCTGCACATCCGCCTGCGGCATCCCGATTCCCGTGTCTTGCACCGACACCGTCACCAATATGGACGACATATCAGGTGCCAAACGCCGTCCGATCTCGAGCTCTTCCGGTCGAGCAGGACGCCCGCCCACACGCACCACCACGACTCCATGTTGCGGCGTCGCGACCAGCGCATTCGTCAGAAGATTCACTAAGACCTGGTGAATCTTCTCGGCATCGGCCCAGACCATTGGAAGCCCAATGGCCAATTCGGTTGTTAAGGAAACGCCTTTGGCATGGAACGCCGGTTCCATCAGCACGGTGGCGGGACTGATGACACGCTCCACCGACATCCAGATCGGTTCGGGCTTTCGTTGCCTGGTGGATGAAAGCAGATCCTGGATGATACGAACGACGCGATTGAGCTGTTCGTCGATGACCGTTATCCGCTTTTTCATCTCCGGGGTGACCCCCGGTTCCTCCGCCAGGGCCTGCACATGCCAGGCGATCGAATGCAGCGGTGTCCCCACTTCATGCGCCACCGAGGCCACCAACTGCCCGACGGCAGCCAGCCGTTCCGACCGGTTGAGCTGATCCTTGGCATCGACCAGCAGCGTGTTCGCCCGCAACAGGCTTTCTGTTTGTTGCGCCAACGCCGCCCGTGCCGCCTCTTCCCTCGCTTTGCGCTCCTCCCTCGTCATGCCGATATATGCCACCATGAGGAGGACTCCGGCCACGACCGTTCGGTTGATAACTGCGGATTGGAACCGCCCCGGCTTTGTCGGCTGCATGAGTCCGAGGTAGGTCGCGGCGACACAAGCCACGACCGTCGCAATCATGAGCGGGCGGCTCCGCAACGTGGCCACCAAGAGAATCGGCAACACAAATCCATAGGCCCCGACGACGTTTGCCGGCGCCACGGTTTCCAAAATCACGATGACGAGGAAAACGGCTCCCGCAATCGCTAGAACGATCCGGTTTTGTTTCAGCATAGAAGATATGAGACGAGGAAATGCACCGACAACCCTCGGATCCTCAAAAGGGTCTTAACTGATCGGGCGGGTCGAACGCAAGCAGGCACCGAGTTCACGCAACCGT
>DATIFR010000042.1:0-4988 GCA_035455145.1 Nitrospira sp. | reverse complement strand
CAGTAATACTGTCGCCGGTGTGGACCCCCATCGGATCGAGATTTTCGATCGGGCAGATGATGACGACGTTGTCCTTCAGATCCCGCATCACTTCAAGTTCGTATTCTTTCCACCCGATCAGGGATTGCTCGATAAGCACCTGGCTTACCGGACTCATCGCCAGCGCCCACTCGATCAGCTTCTCAAACTCTTCACGATTGTAGGCAATGTTCCCGCCGGTCCCTCCCATCGTGAAGGACGGGCGAATGATGGCGGGAAATCCCACGCGGTCGAGCACGCGAACCGCCTCTTCACGGCTGTGAGCCGTGCCGCTCTCCGGAACCCGCAGTCCGATGCGCTGCATGGCCTGCTTGAAGGCGTCGCGGTCTTCAGCCTTATGAATCGCCTCTGCGGAAGCCCCGATCAATCTCACACCAAACTTTTCGAGCGTTCCGCGCTTCACCAACCCCATGGTCGCATTCAACGCCGTCTGGCCTCCCATGGTCGGGAGCAACGCATCCGGACGTTCCCGCTCGATGACTTTCTCCACCACATCCAGCGTAATGGGTTCCACATATGTTCGATCGGCCAGTTCGGGATCGGTCATGATGGTCGCAGGATTACTATTGATCAGCACCACCCGATAGCCTTCTTCCTTCAGCGCCTTACAGGCCTGGGTCCCGGAGTAATCGAATTCGCAGGCCTGACCGATGACGATGGGGCCGGAACCGATCAATAATATGGTGTGGATGTCGGTGCGTTTTGGCATGACTGGTTAGCCTGTTTGAGGCAAGGGCCCGATCGCAGGCCGATAGGGAGCCGGTGACGGAGAAGGAACATTCCCGGGCCCATGATAGTACGGCAACATGTCCGGTAACCAGGCTTCGATCTGCTTGATACGCGTCAGGTCGGAGGGATGGGTCGAGAGAAATTCCGGGATCGCATGCTGCGAACGGAAGCAGAGTTTATCGATCATCTGCCTGGGACACCCGCTCATTCGCTCCCAAAACGGCACGGCTCCGCGGGGATCATAGCCAGCCTGAGCCATCAGTCGTAATCCAATAAAATCGGCCTCAGATTCCTGTTTCCGATTGAAGGGCAACGACACGTTCACCCCGTATGCCCCCAACAGACCTTGGATAGCCGCTCCGCTCGAATGACCGGAAGCTGCCGCCCCTAACGCGCCAAGTTGCGCAATCTGATCCAAAATACTCCGGCTCATTCGCTCCACTCCGTGACGTTGGAGCGCATGCGCAATTTCATGACCCATCACGGTGGCAAGCCCGACATCATCCTTGGTGTGCTTCAATATGCCGGTAAAGACGGCCACTTTTCCTCCCGGCAAACAGAACGCGTTGACCATTTTCTCATCCTCGATCACCGCAAACTCCCACTGATACTCCGGCTTGTTCGCAACTTCGGCAATCCTCTTCCCGACACGCTGGATCTGCTCGTTGATCTCCGGATTGTCGCTTAAACGAGCCTGTCGTAGCACTTCGCGGTAGGCGCTGAGCCCAAATTGCAGTTCTTTTTCCTCTGAGAAAAAAATCAACTGATCACGTGCCGTCCCGGGCGCCCTATAGCAGCCTGTGAGGCTGCTGAAGAGTCCCAGCGCAGCACCGGCACCTAACACGCTACAGATTCCCAAGACGCCACGCGCGCCCAATACCAAGGCCGCGCGACGGCTGAGAGATGACGCCAGCACCTGCTCGACGGCATCCCCAGCGCGAGATAATCGATTATCTGCCATACCAGACATGTCTTGCCTACGGCATCCAGAGATACATAAACTGCGGACTTCCTCCGCGGACCACGGACAGTAAATCCAACTGGGCCAGACTGTTGAAGGCGGATCCGGTCCCGAGCAGCCGCGAATAAATATTATTCTGATATTCCCCGTGCCGCCGATACGTCACGACCCGCGCTTCCGTCAGACCGGCTTTTTTCTTTGCCAATTCGATGGCCTCATCGAGATAGCCGATTTCATCGACGAGCCCGGCGGCCTTGGCCTGGTCCCCTGAATATATACGCCCGTCCGCGAGCTTCTTGATCTGGTCGGCGGATAAATTCGGACGCCCTTCTTGCACGACAGCCAGAAAGCGGTGATAGAAGGAGTCGATCACACCTTGAAAAATCGCTTTTTCTTCCGCCGTCATCGTTCGAAAAGGAGAGCCCATATCCTTGCGCGGGCCTGAGGTAATGGCGTTTGCCTCTACTCCTACTTTCTCCATGAGTCCCTTCGCATTGACCGTCAGCATAATCACACCGATGCTGCCTGTCACGGTCGAGGGATGGACGAGGATGGCATCCGATGCCATTGCCGCATAATAGCCTCCGGAGGCCGCCACATCCATCATGGACACGACCACCGGAATTTTCCGACTGGCTTTGAAGGACTTGATCTCGTGATAGAGAATGTCCGATGCGTTGACGGTACCACCAGGGCTGTTGATGCGGAGGACGACCGCTTTGACCAGCTCGTCCTTCGTTGCCTTGGTCAGCTCTTCCTTGAGCGCCGCCACCATATTGGGCTGCTGGATCAGCGCATCCTTGTCTTGTGAGCTGATGATGCCCGACAGATCGAGCAGCAAGACTTTGCCGTCTCCGGTACCAGTCAAGTGCACCTCCTGCACCGGGCCAGCCGGCTCCAGAAGGTTGATCGTAATACAGCCCTGCTGCATGCCGCTTGCGCCGAGCAGCAAGAGCACGAGAAGCAACCGTTGAATCTTAGCCATGCATTTTCTCCATAAGCTGGACAAACTCCCCAAACAAGTACGCTGAGTCATGGGGTCCCGGTGAGGCCTCCGGATGGTATTGTACCGAAAACACCGGCTGATCCATACAGGCCAGTCCCTCGATCGAGTGATCATTCAAGCTCACATGCGTCACGGCGACCTTCCCGAATGTGCTCTCGACAAGGGGAGGCAGATCCGGGACAGTCGTGATCGGACCCGGCACTTGCACGGCAAAATTATGGTTCTGCGACGTAATCTCGACCTTTCGCGTGCGTAGGTCCATCACGGGATGATTGGCCCCATGGTGACCGAACTTCAACTTGTACGTTTTGAGCCCCAACGCCAACCCAAGAATCTGATGTCCCAGACAGATCCCGAAAATGGGGTGGCGCCCGATCAGTCGACGAACGGCTTCCATCGCATAGGGCACCCCCTCGGGATCGCCCGGTCCATTCGAAAGGAAGATGCCGTCCGGATGAAGCGCTTCAACTTGTTCCGCTGTCGTCGAAGCCGGCACAACCGTCACATCGCATCCGACATCCACGAGACGCCGAAGGATGTTGAGTTTCACACCAAAATCGTACGCCGCCACCTTCCACCGCCGATTGATGGCCGCGCCTCTTCCGTCCGATGCAGGAGCCCACTCGCCGGACCCGTTCGCCCATTGATAACTCTCCCGGCATGTGACTTCAGCAGCTAAGTCCCGCCCGATAATGCTAGGGGCCCGCCTGGCTTTCTCGACGGCCCGCCGGACATCACCCTCAACGTGGCTGATGAGCCCCTGCTGCGACCCAGATTCACGCAGGTGCCGTGTCAGCGCTCTGGTATCAAGCCCTTCAATCCCTACGACCTTTGCTTCCCGCAAATATTCGTGAAGGTGTTGCCGGCTGCGCCAATTGCTCGCGAGTTGGCTGGCTTCTTTGACGACGAACCCTTCCGCCCAAATCCGACGCGACTCGATGTCATCCGGCGTCACACCGTAATTTCCGATGTGCGGACAGGTCATGGTAATGATCTGGCCCTTATAAGAAGGATCGGTCAACACCTCCTGGTAGCCGGTCATGGCGGTATTAAAGACGACCTCGCCGGTTGTCTCGCCCTCGTAGCCGAGCGCGCGGCCTTCAAAGACCGCCCCATCAGCCAATGCTAAGAATGCTTTCTTCACGCCGGCACTCCCTCTCTCCCCAACGATCGCTTGGCCTTCATCACGAACAACACGATCCCCAGCACCAGGTTCACCATATAGAGCGAACGGATCGGCATGTGAAGCCGAAAGAAAGCCTCAAACGCTGTCTTTCTTGCCTGTTCATCTTTTGCGGCGAAGGCTTCGGCTTGCAATGCTGCAGCTTGGGGGTGCAGCACCGCTATAATTACCCCGGCAATGAGCACCATGACCGCCAGCACGACCACTTCTCCCCGACTGACCTGTGCGAGAGGCTCCCCGCTCCACCATCGATAGATCATCGCGAGGGCCAGCATCGCGATGGCACCCATCACGAGACGATTGTATCCTTCGAACGATCGAGTCAGAAAAATCCCTCCGGAATCCTGTCCGCCAAATGTATTGAACACTGCGGGGATCACGGCACCGATCAGCACAATGAGCCCACCGACCCACAGGCTGAGGGCCAGAAACTCACAACTGAGGGCGCAAGCAAGTCCCCAACGGGTGCGGCGGCTCACGCCACCACCGGCGCCTCAAACACCACCCGACCGCCGACGATGGTCGTCAGAACCGCGCCCTTCACTTTCCATCCGGCAAACGGCGTATTGCGGCTCTTCGAGCGAAACTTGGCCGGATCCACCTCCCATTGCACATGAGGGTCGATGACGGCTACATCCGCGTCGGCACCGACTGCCAACGTTCCCTTCGAGAGGCTAAAGGTCTTCGCCGGCGCACTGCTGAGTTTCTCGATGGCTGCTTCCAGCGTGAGAATCCCTTCTTCGACCAGCGCTAAGGTTAACGGAAGTGCCGTTTCAAGACCCACGATGCCGAATGGAGCTTCGGTGAACCCCTGCTGCTTCTCTTGCGCGGCATGGGGGGCATGATCGGTCGCAATGACGTCGATCGTGCCGTCGCGCAACCCTTCTTTGATCGCCTGCACGTCGTTCCACGTCCGAAGCGGCGGATTCATTTTTGCGAGGGTATTGAATCCTCGAACCACTTCCTCCGTCAACGTAAAGTGATGGGGACAGGCTTCGGCCGTGACCTTGATGCCCCGCGACTTCGCTTCACGCACCATACGCACCGACCCGACCGTACTGATATGGGCA
>DATIFR010000041.1:0-11817 GCA_035455145.1 Nitrospira sp. | reverse complement strand
GCGCGTCGCCTGGCTCACCGGCGGCACGGTGCCGCCGTCCGCCACAACCTCCAGCTTCACGGTGATGTCCGGCAGAATGCCGGCCTCTTCGCAGGCATCCAGGGCATTATCGACCGCCTCCTTCACGCAGGTCAGCAGCGCTTTTCGGGGATTGTCGAAGCCGAGCAGATGCCGGTTCTTCGTAAAGAACTCGGACACGGAAATCTCCCGCTGCCGCGCGCCCATTTCGACCGCCGTCACCGCCTGCGGTGATTTTGCAGGAGTCTTCTTGAGAACGGCTGATTCAGGAACTCTTGGAGCGGGAGAAACAGATTTGGAAACCGATGGGGACAAGTGCTGTTTGGCCATTCACCCTCTCAACAGTTAAGTGCGATGTGTCTTGGTACCACAAAAAGCAACGCCGATGCTACCTCGTTCGTGAGGAGACGCCTTCGGCCGCAGTATGCAGGGGAAAATTGTCGCGAGATCAGGCGAAAACCGAGAAGGTGACGTGTCATCACGATGATCGGATCGACCGCGCAGGCAGAACACATCGGCCAACTCGAAAGCATAGGTCTGCACCCCTCCTTTGTACTGTGCAAAATAGTGGTCCGGCAAATTGTCATCAGAGATGTCGCGGAACCTCCTTTCCTGCTGTGCGCAAAGATGGAGCTGAAGCGCTCGCACTCGAAATAGCTGCTATTTCCCCGATCGCAATTCTCCGGCGCCTTTGGCCTTCTCTTTGCAGAAACCTACGTAGTAGAAAGGGTACGTTTCTGAACGGAGGAATTGCAGCATCATGAAGTGGCGAATGGCACATGCGACAGACCTCATCGAGCGCACCGGTGTATCCATGAAATGGCTATCCATGATGGCCTCCCGAGCCGTAACCGCTTTCTGGCAGATGAGGACATTGCCGACAGATTATCCGAATCAGTTCACCACGTATCTCGTCGTCATCATCTCCGGCGTACTGATTTTTTGTATCGGATGGGGAGCCTGTACGGTCGAACGCCGGCTGATAGCCTCCGCAGGGCATAGCCTGGTACAAGCCGCCAGTGACTCCGCCAGTAAATTGGAGCTGATGATATCGGAACGAACCGCCGACGTCGAAATGCTCGCATCGTCGGCTATTGCGCGAGGAGACAATCGACAGGCACTGACCCTCTATCTCTATCGCCTGCTCGAGGTCTACCACGCCTATCAGTGGGTTGGTGTCACAGACGCTAACGGCATACTGATCGCCGCGACCGATCGGGCCCAGGTGTCGCAGGATCGAAGCAAAAGTCTCTGGTTCAAGCAGGCCGCCGCAAGGAATCAGGTAACGATTGTCGATGCCGGGACCAGCAAGGATGCCAAAGGCCGCCTGTCGATCACGATCACGGCACCGGTACGGACGTACGACGGACGTTTTCTTGGAGCGGTGGCCGCTGTGGTGGAGATCCCCTATCTTCTCGACCAGCTGGACCGGACCACACGAGTCCTGCAGGGTGTCGCCTGGCTGGAGGATTCACATATCGAATATCAGCTGCTGGATGGTAAGGGTGATCTCGTCGCCGATTCCGCGCTTCGACAGGAAGGTCGCCTGAATTTGAGAACGATGGGACTGCTCTCCGCCCAGTTGGTTGCCATATCGGAGCGCGGATTCGTGGAGGAACAGCATCTACGTCGCAACAAGCCGGTCATCACCGCGTATGCTCAGGTCAACCTCCCGCATGCGCACCCTGCGTCGCGATGGGGAATCCTGATTCGGATCGACCGGGACAGCATCCTGACGCCGATCAGAACGTTCCTGAAAAAACTCATGGTTGTGACGATGCTGATTGTGGCGCCCATCGGCTTCCTGCTGATCTGGCTGGTCAAACAACTTCATCGGAAGTGGCATCAAGTCAAACAGGAGTCGGAGCGCGCCAGCAAGGCCGAAGCGGCGCTCGGCGCCAAAGCCGAGGCGCTCCATGCGATGGTTCGCGCTGCGAAGCGGATGGCCTCCACACCGCAGATCGACGAGATGCTGCACCAGGTCCTGGATATAGCGCGGAAAACCACCAGAGCCCGGTTTGCGGTGTTGGGAATCCTCGATAGGGAAAAAGGAACATTCGCTCGCACGTTCACGATCGGACTCGACGAAACGCGGGTGCGCGCCATCGAGGCCCTGCCGGTGGAAGGCGGAATACTGAATTGCCTCACGCAGAGAGAGGGGGTGCTCCGCATCGACGACCTCAGCACCGAGATCTTGCTCGGAAATGACCTGCCACCGTATCTACCCCTCACCTCGTTCCTTGGAATCTCGATCCGCTGTCACGGCCAGATGTTCGGACAACTCTATCTTGCCGAGAAGGTCTCGAGTGAGGGAACCACGATCGCGTTTACCGACCTGGATGAACAAATTCTGTTGATGTTGTCGGCACAAACCGCCATTTCAATCGAGAACCTTCAATTACTCCAGGATTCCAAAGAGCAGGCCCTCCGTGACTCTCTCACCGGCCTCTTGAACCACTCGGCCTCGGTCGATGCCCTGAACCGCGAACTCTCCAGAGCCGACCGCGAGCATGAAGGCCTGGCGGTCATCATGGCCGACATCGATCATTTCAAGCGCATCAACGATACGTACGGTCACAGGGTGGGAGACGTCGTCCTTCACGAGGTGGCCAAGCGCGTTCAGGAGGCAGCCCGCCGGTACGATTTGGTGGGGCGTGTGGGAGGGGAAGAGTTTCTGGTCCTCCTGCCCGGATGCGACGAAGCCTCGGCATCGGAATTCGCCGAACGCATCCGGTTTGCCATCTGCGGCACCCCCATCGATACCCAAGTCGGCCCACTGACGGTCACCGTCAGCATCGGCGCCACGACCTGGTCGAACGACAAGCCTGCCATCCCTCATCTACTCTGGGAAACGGCCGACCAGGCCCTGTACCGGGTGAAAGAAAACGGCCGCAACGGCATTGCATTCGTGCCGCTACAAGCCGGGGAGGATTGCCAGACTGCTGCCTGAGAGGCGACCTGCGCGTAAACATCGCTTAGACGCGATCAACTCAGAGGAGAAGTCCACAATGGGTGTTCAGCGAGGCCAAAAGCGACGCCAATCTTCAACTATCGAATGCCCCGCAACGCCACCACAGGGCAAGTAGCCGAGTTTTCCAGGATGGTCAAAAACAGTGCCAGCAAGGCTACAGAAACCAAGGGGATGAGTGCAAGAAAGTCTGGATTGTTGCAACCGTTCAAAAAGCTCATCTTCTCACCCGCCCACCCCAGGGCGCCGAGACGCGCCGTTCACCGAAAGGCCGCAGTGAGCGAACAGGCGAGTCGTACTCTTGCCTTGTACGTCGAGCATGGAAGCGAAACGAGAACGCGGCCGGCGAGGTTTTTCAACGGACGTTACTCCGCAACGCCTGCCGCACTTCGTCGCGAAAGTGTGGAGTCGCGTGGCGAGACGGGCGCGTGGAGGTGCGAAGGACTGAGGCGTACTCACAGCAGTACGTCGATGGACTGAGCGCCGAGCCCGCCCGCCGGGTGGCTTGTCGCAGCAGCGACTCCACTCTTGCAGCAGAAGTGTTGGTAGGCGATGCGGGGTTAGGGTGGGAGGAGCACGCACCTAACCGAGGACGATTAGGTACGGCGGAGATCTCGGGAGGACTTTAGGCTTCCCAGTACAAGCTGGTCCTGCACACCATCCTCAGCGCTCGATCTCCTCATGAACCATATTCCCTCGGGGCGTTAACTCCTCCCACACAATTACGATAGGCCTGCGACCGCGGTGAGTCAAGCAAGATGCGAAGGGTGACTGTGCGTCGCTGATTTCTCTCTTGTGACGGACCGCCTGAGAAGCCTAGAATTCTCGGAAACCCTTTTTCTCTCCTCCACCCTCACCCAGGAGGTGTCTCATGCCGACCTATGTCAGTCTCGTGAAATTCACCCAACATGGTCTTCAAACCATGAAAGAGAAAGGCGTCGAGCGGGCTGAGTTGGTCAAGAAGCACGCCCAGACGCTCGGCGGCAATCTGGTCCAGGCCTACTACTGTCTGGGCGCATACGATGTCGTCGCCATTTGGGAGTTTCCGGACAACAAGACCGCCATGAAGGCCGCAGTGATGAACGCAGCGATGGGACACATCGAGATCACGACCATGCCTGCCATCGGCCGGGACGAATGGAAGACCCTCCTTCACGAAACGTTCGGGACAAAATAATCATCATGGCTCGAGTCGCCGTGAAATTGATGATCGGACAGCTGGCGACGGCGGCCCTCACCGCCGTCGTCGGCCTTGGATCGCTCCTGGTGTCCCCCGCCTTTGCCCAACAAGGGCATCAGCACGAGCGTATGCCGAATGTCATGGAATATCTCGATCGGCTCGATCGCCCCGAGCGCGACCAGGATCAAAAACCCGCGCAGGTCGTCGAAGCTCTCAGACTGAAGCCTGGAATGAGCGTGGCTGATCTGGGATCAGGCTCTGGATATTTCACGCGGCGGTTCGTGGAGGCAGTGACCGAAACCGGCAAGGTCTATGCCATCGATGTGGAACCGGAAGCTTTAAAGTATGTCGAAGAGAGTCTCGTCCACATGCACCGGCCCTATACAGCCGAATTCATTCTGGCCCGTCCGGATAATCCCAAGCTGCCGGTCGAGTCCGTCGATCTCATCTTCATCTGCAACACCTATCACCACTTGGAAGACCGCACCACCTATGTTCGCAACATGAAATCAGCGCTGAAACCGGGTGGTCGCATCGCAATCGTTGATTTCTATCACGACGCCCGATCCGGCGAACTCGGCTTTCCCAAGAAACACCTCGTTCCCCGCGAGACTGTCGTCGGAGAATTCAACGCAGCCGGTTATACGTTGCTCAAAGAACACACATTCCTGCCGAAACAGTATTTCATCGAGTTCGTGCCGTAGTAAACGCACATTCTTCTGCGCGCCTTCCCTCGCATGCGCACATCACACGCAATGCGGAGTGAAAAAAATATTTTCACGCATCGACGAGCGCTGCACAAAATTGTCGATGATCAATTCAATGCCTCTTCCTCACGAAAGCGATGGATCGAAAGACAAATGACGCATCTCCATGTAATTTCAGCAGTCCCAAAATGCATCGTTTTTTGACTCCCCAGCTTCTGTGGATAACTCTGTGCATGAAACGACTTTTATGTGAGAAAAGACCGACAAGCAGAGATCTCGGACCTGTTTGCCTAAATTTTAGGCATTGTGCCCCCTTAAATGGACCCCCTATATTTTGTGGCTTGACGGCTCATTTTTTTCCTTTTCCACAATTCCTGCTATCAAGGAGAAGCATTGCCCATCACCCTGACAGCAAATCGGGCAAATACGTATTAGCGACGCTGAAACAGAGCAGTTATACACAGCGAATCGGCTTTCCTGTGGAAAGAAGCCCTAAGGGTCTTCATGAAAAAGCGCTCATTTTGGCTGAAATTCCTGGGGGTAAGGCAGGTCGATAGGAAGGCGACGTATATGCCAAGTCTGGGCTGGACGGCGTCCACAAAGCGCTGCGCTAGATTTCTTCCTCTTCAATACTCTCGATCGACTGCCTGATCGCCGAGACGAACGCCACCGGATCCTCGAGATCGCGCTCGGTCAGTTGGAACTCACTGACCAGGACACCATCCTTATCCACGATAATCAGCCGATAACCTTGTTTCACTGTGAGACCTTTCTCAACGTCATCGGTCGAGAACCGGAAGGGTGATCCATTACTCCACATGCTCTCAGATTCGCGATCTCCGGCCAAAACGCCCCGGAATCACTCCCGTCCGATTTCGTAGACCAACGTGACGGTCGCCTCTACTTTGATCTCACCTGAAAAGATCGGCGGCTCCCCGCCGCCGGCTTCCATCGCCATCATTGACCGTGAGGATTTGGCCATCGGACGGATGACGTGACCGCCCTCATTCGCACTCATCAGTCGAACCAGCTTGACCCTCAATGCCTCACTCAGGGCTGTCGCCTTCTCACGCGCCCTCGCTGCAGCCTGCTTCAACGCGCTCAGCTTCGCCTGCTGTTCGTCGCGCAGGGCCCAGTGCAGCCCCTGAAAGTGATTCGCCCCCGCCGCCAACGACTCCTCGATCACCGTCGCTACCTTCTCCAGATTGCGCACTTCGACCGTCACAGTGTTGCTCACCTGATAGCCGATGATCTCCGGTGCCGTGGGCGGCGCTTCGGTCGGGCGTTTTGGCGGCGGTTTGTATTGCGGCGATACGGTAAAGGACGATGTCTGGATGCGATCTTTCTCGATCAGCAACTCCCCCAGCCTCGCCGTCACTTTCTGCATCACCTGGTTGTTCAGCCGCTGGGCCTCCGTGAGCGACTTGCCGGCCGTCTCCATGCCGAACGACACGAATGCCGTATCCGGCGCAATTGCCACCTGGCCCGTGCCGGTCACCGTCAACATCGGCGTTTCCGGTTCCGTTTCATCGTGAGCCTGGACCGTGATCGGACACGTCACAAAAACCATCAGCAGTACGACAACGACCATGCGTTTTCCCGTCATGTAGGCTCCTCTTCTGCTTGCCGGCTGCTTCTTCAACAGGACATTCAACGTCCGGCTCACAGCGCCGCCAAGGAAATTATGCGCCTTCCCCACCAAAGAAAGCTCTCCTCCGCCGAACAGCCAATTTTCTTTACAGCCCGCCTTGCCGAACTCCACCACATATACCAGAGAGGCTCTGATGGGCACCTTATTCTCCTGGTCGGGAACCGGCTTGGTCTCCTGCGTTTCGAGCGGGAATTTCTTGTTCTCAACCTGGCCGCCTTGTGCGCAAGTAAAGTGGACGTCGCCGCTTAGGATGACATCTTTCACCCCGCTGTTGAGATCTTCCACAGCGGGCGTGACGACGTATTGCTCGCCGGAGAGTACCCAAGGGACTGGCCGTCCTTCGCAATCTCTCCCCGCTCCTTCGTCTGCATGTTGTACGTCTGCCAGACCAGGGTGGGAGGAGAGGCATCAAACCCGGGAATGGCCACCCTTGGGGGCCGGTTGAGGACAGCCGGCAGGGGAGAATCCCATGACGACCAGGACAACCGGAAGCGCGAGTTGAACCGGAGGGGAATGATCGACCCTGCCATCCATCGTCACGCCCTCCTTCGCATAGTCCGCGGAGTTGACAGGAGCATCAACGATCGTCCACTGGTTCACGCGCAAGGCACTTCGCCGCAAGGCTAGGCTGTCTGTTGCATAGTGTCAAGAATCGGGATGACGAAAAAGCGGGTCTTGCCTTTGATGATTTAATTCCTCACACTGCGAACATGACTCGAGACGTTCGTGATCGGAGTCACCGAGATCGCGCTCTGCGTCGCGGCAACGGATCCATTCCGGAAACAGGTTTCGGAAGCGGTCCTGTCGCTGAACAAATGAATTGATCTATCACCCCGACCAAGAAGAACCACTCATGGAGAAACCTCTCGTTGCAGGCAAGCAACCGGCGATACTGTCGTTGGAACCTGGAGCCTACTACTGGCGTCATTGCGGGCGTTCCAAGAACCAACCCTTCCGTGACGGGTCCCATAAAGGAACCGGGGTCACGCCGGTCGAGTTTTCCATATCGGAAAAGAAGCAAGTCGCCCGCTGCCAATGCAAGCAGACCAAGACGCCACCCTTCTGCGATGGCACACATAAAACACTCTGAACAAGACATAGGGGTACGATCATCGGTTGAGCGCGAAATCAAGCTGGCCGTCGCCGATCACTTCCATCTGCCTCATTTGTCCGGCACTCCGCTACCACGACGGCAGCTGACCTCGACCTACTACGATACCGCCGGTTACGACCTGGCTCATGCGGGGATCACCCTCCGCTATCGAGTCGCGCGCGGGATGCACGCGTGGCAACTGAAGCTTCCGCTGACTCACCACCGGCAGGAACTTGAGATTGCCGGTCGCCAGCCCGTTCCGCCAAAAACATTTTGTGATCTGCTCTTTCTGCATATCGGGCAGCGGCCGCTCATGCCCATCGCAACCCTGCGAACATGGCGTTCGGGATGGCACGTCCTCCATGACAACGTGCCGATCGCCGACGTCACGCTCGATAATGTGGCGATCGTGAAGAACGGCGCGGTGATACAACGCATTCGTGAAGTTGAGATTGAACAAGTCAATGGCGAAGACCGCGCGCTGAAGGATATTGAACAGCAACTCCGTCGAGCGGGAGCCGAAACGCATGACGGACGCCCCAAGCTGTTTCGCGCCCTCTCCCTACCGGCCTCAGGCCCCTATGGTCAGCCTGCACCGGAAGCGCCGGTCACGGAGCACGTCACATGGGCGCTCACACGTCATGTCCGGTGGCTGCTCGCGCATGATCCCGGCACCAGGCTCGGACGGGAACCGGAAAGCCTGCATCAAATGCGCGTCGCCATCAGACAACTCCGCGCCGTGTTGCATGCGGCAAAACCCCTGCTCGTTCCTCATTGGGCGGACTCGTTGCAGAAGAAGTTGGCCTGGCTCATCCAAGTGCTCGGACCGGCGCGAGATCTTGACGTCCAACTTGCCTATTTTCACGACGAAGCGGCCAAGTTGGATGCACGAGATCGAACGTCGCTGAACCGATTTATCGAATATCTGGAATCTCAGCGAGAGAAAGCTCAGGAGGTGCTTCTGCATGAGTTGAGGCGCGCGCGCTATGTTCACCTCGTCAGGCGTCTCCGAGAAGCGGCGGAAAAACCGTCCTTCATCAAGTCCACACTTACGGTACGCGACCTCGCTGCCCGGGAGTTCAAAAAATTGCGCAAATCGATCCGTCGCGCGAACACCTCACCCAGCAATGCCACGGTGCACAAGATCCGAATCGCCACCAAACGGGCACGGTACATCGCTGAACTCGCCGAGCCGGCAGTCGGCAAACCGGCCATGCGCTTCATCAGACAGTCCCGTGCAGTGCAAGACGTGCTCGGTCTGCACCAAGACGCCCTGCAAGCCGAAGCGCATATTCGTGCGTTCCTCAAGGACTCGACGAATGTCCGGGCCGGTTTCATGGCGGGACGTATGGTCGAACGCCAGCTGGAACGGCGCAAGGAAGCGAAAAGCCAAATGGGACCGCTCTGGAAAGCGCTGTTGAAACGGGGCAAACAAGCCTGGGGATAGGCACACCGGCCGCCTTCCACGACACCCCTCACAGCAACGGAGCCATCCCTAATGTTCCGTCTACCTACCCCTTAATAGCGCTTGACTCCTATGCCTAATGCGCCCAGGCTCATTTTATGACGTATAGAGCCACGCCGACTGTCCTATCCTCGCGCTTCTGCGAACTCTCCTCGCGCGACTGATTCCCTGGTCTCCGCCGCTTCTACGCCAGAGTGCCTTCCGAACCGCTTGTCATGCATTCCTCCGATGAGGAGGCGTTCACCGCCTCCGGCCGGGATTGGTGTCTCGACATGCGAGTCGGTCGTGCGGTGCCACCCACGTCAGTCCATCGGAACAAGGAGCAACGACATGATCACCATCACACAGACGGCTGAAGAAAAGATTCGGGAACTCATGCAGGAAGAGCAGGACACGATTGGTCTGCGCGTGTATGTGAAAGGCGGCGGTTGCCATGGCTACCAGTACGGGATGGCCTTCGAGTCCAAAATGGGCGACGACGACACGGTCATCGAGAAGGGTGGTGTGAAAGTCATCATGGATTCGCAAAGCGCCCCGCTGCTGGCCGGCTGCGAAGTCGATTTTCAGGATACCGTGCAAGGCTCCGGCTTTGCGATCAAGAATCCGCAAGCGAAGACGACTTGCGGCTGCGGCAGTTCATTCAGCGCATAACGTCATCGGGCGTGCCGCCAGCTCTCTGACCGGCACCCCTAGACCGGGAGGGAATGGAGCCATGGACACTACATCCGTCATCGGAACCAAGAATAAACAGGGACAAGTCATCACCAATGCGCGCGTGATGATGAACGAGGCCCCTCGAACGCCATCGTTCTTTACAGGCAGCGAAGTCATTAAAGAAGCCGTGAGGCGTGCCAATGTCGACGTCATGGTGGCTTATCCCATTACCCCCCAGAGCGAGGCGGCCGCCCTGTGCGGTGAACTGTTCGCTGAAGGGTATATAAAGGACTACTTCCGCGGTGAGAGCGAATTTGCCGTGATGTCGCAGTGTGCAGGCGCCGCCTTCGGCGGTGCCCGTGTCTTCACGACGACCGCCGGGCCTGGCACCATGCGGGCCATGGAAAACTTTCCGATGTGGGCGGGAGCCAGATTGCCGATCCAATGTATCGTGACCTGCCGCGGAATCAATTCACCCCTGTCGATCCAGCCGGACACGATCGAGATCGCCTACCTGATGAACACCGGCATGCTGGTCTGGCATGCAGAAACCGCGCAGGATTTCTATGATTGGATTCTCAAGGGCTATATGGTGTCGGAGGAGCCGGACGTGCATCTCCCTTTGGCGCTCTGTTGCGATGGATTCTTCGTCACCCATACGAAAGACGTCGTCGACCTGACTCCCGTCGATATGTGCCTGCCGCCCTATGATCCGTACCGGTCGCCGGTACCCTGCATGGACATGGAATGCCCGCCTGTCCGCATGATGCGCGATCCGTTCATCATGAAGAGCAACTACATCAGCTACGCCACGCACGCGAGCTGGCAGCAGGAAGTCTGGGCCGCCGCGGAACGGTCGCGCAAGCATACGATCGCCTGGCTGGATGGCCTGATCGAGACGGAGAATGTCGATGCCGACATCCTCATCGTCACGTCAGGAACCGCCGTCTCCCAGGGCCGTGAAGCCATCCGTCTCCTGGCCGATGAAGGGGTGCGCGTCGGACTCGTCAAGATCAAGACGCTGCGCCCATGGCCGGAAGAAGAAATTCGTGAAGCGACCAAACACGCCTCGCACATCATCGTGCCGGAATTCAACGTCATCGGGTGGATGGCCAAAGAAATCAAAGCCACGATCCCCCACAGCGAGCGGGTCGTTGCCGGACCGCGCGTCTGCGGCGGCATGACCCTGCCGCCGGAAATCATCGTGGAGGAAATCAAGAAGGCGATCGGAATGCGATCCGGCGTGCTGGCCGGACGTGGAAGTTGAACGTGCCCACAGGCAGAACGGCGGTACGACCTCAACCGGGAACAGCGTGACGCTCAGCCGCGCTGAGCCATGATCGCCGCCGAGGACACAGAGGACGCCGCGAAGCAATACGTTTCGCCAGAGGCGTCAGCACTATCACCGCAACGAAGACAGAGAGCGAGGTATCGAATGAGTCTCAATTATGTGAAGTTCAGCCCAGGGTTTGACGCGTTCATGCCGAAAGAATATCGGGATATGGTGGAGCACGGCCCCTTCGGGAAGAAAGTGACCGTCTCGCAGATGGGCAGCTTTAAAGAAATTCTTGAGGAGCATCCCATGTGTGCCGGCTGCGCCATGACTCTGTTCATCCGGCTGGCCATGATCGCGTTTCCGAATCCCGAAGACACCATCACGGTCGGGACAGCTGGATGCGGCCGGCTGGCCATTTCGCAGGCAGCGATTCCCTTCGTGTACGGCAACTACGGCGACCAGAACGGCGTCGCCAGTGGCTTGTCGCGCGGCTTGCGCATCCGATTCGGAGACCAGCCCAAGGATGTCGTCGTGATGGCCGGTGACGGCGGAACCGCCGACATCGGATTCCAGCAGGTACTCCATTCCTGGTTCCGCAAAGAACGGTTCACGACGATCATGCTGGATAACGAGGTATACGGCAACACCGGCGGGCAGGAAAGCGGGATGACGACCAGAGGAGCGGTGCTCAAGATGGCTCCGCTCGGCAAGAAGTTCGAGAAGATGGATATGGTCGCCATGGCCAAGATCGCCGGCTGCGCCTACATTGCCACGGTTGTGCCGAACAATCCGCGCCGGGTGGAAA
>DATIFR010000040.1:0-2500 GCA_035455145.1 Nitrospira sp. | reverse complement strand
GGTAAGCCGGATCTCTTCAAGGAAGACTCGAACTTTTTTATTACCTCGGATCAGTTCAGTTATACCGCGGCTGTCGACGGCATTATGCTGCGCAAGAAGCCCGCTGCGAACTTCTTTATGGGGTCCTACTTTGCCGAGTCGCTCCTGCTGACTGAGACCGGCGCCAGCACCGGGGCCATTCAAATCGCCGGGACCGATTCGGATCACCAATTGCCGTTCTTTGTGACCACCTGTGACTACACGTTGATCGGGGAAGAGCTCTATGCGGCCAGTGCCTATCTTTCCAGGGAACCGATCCAGATCGGTACGCTGCGCGGCCAGGATATCGGCAAGGCGTTCATCTTAAGCGTAATCGCGGCCGGCACGGCGCTGGCGACCCTCGCGGTTCTCACCGGAGCGCAATGGCCCCACCTCTTCCTGGATCTCTTTAAGGATCTCAAATGATCTTTCTCCGCCGCCAAGTTCCGCTCCTCATTACGATGATCACCGGGTTGGTCTTTGCGGCCCAATACTACATTCCGCATCCAGCTTCGGAACAACTGCTCACATCGGCGACCAAGTGGCTGCAAATTATCGGTGGCTTTGCGCTGGTATTGGGCGTCACGAGCCTCTTTCATCAGCATGCCGCCAAGATTAGGCGAAAAGAGGCCGGGTGGGGTTACAGTCTCGTGCTGTATGCCGGCATGCTGGTCACGATTGCTGTGGGACTCTGGGCCAACGGCAAGGAGAGCATCGATGGCGCGATGACGGCGTTCGGGTGGATCTATTCCTTCATGATGGTCCCACTGCAGGGCACCATGTTCGCCATCTTGGCCTTCTTCATTGCTTCGGCCGCCTATCGGTCATTCAGAGCCAGAAGTCGTGAAGCCGCGGTGCTGTTGATTGCCGCCGTGATTGTCATGATGGGCCGCGTGCCGTTAGGCGAGTATCTGATACCGATCAGCGGCGATCTCTCGCAATGGATTCTAAACGTGCTCAATGCCTCGGTTCGGCGGGCAATCCTCATCGGCGTGAGTCTGGGGGCTGTGGCATTGTCGTTCAAGATTATTTTCGGCGTCGAACGGTCGTACCTGGGCGGGGGGAAAGAATAGCGTAAGGGGTAAGGCGTGAAGGGTGAGGCGATCGGAGAGGAAGCGCAGCTCCGTAATGCTCACACACCTGACGCCTCACGCCTGACGCCTCACGGATTCTCATATGACGTTTGCTGAACGAATGTTGCGCATTGATAGGCGGATCATCTTCGTGGTGATCGGCGTTTGCACGCTTCTGCCCCTGCTGTATCCGGTCGGACTTCCGATCAAGATTTCACCGGAGGTGCGTGGTGTCTATGACTATATGGAAGCGCTTCCGGAACGGTCGGTGTTTCTGCTCTCGCTCGACTTCGATCCGGCCTCGAAACCCGAGTTGCATCCGCAAGCGATCGCCCTGTTGCGCCATGCCTTCAGAAAGAACCTGCGCGTGATCGCGATGACCCTCTGGGTGTCCGGCACCGGCATGGCCGATCAGTTGCTGACCCAGGTGGCTAAGGAGATGGGGAAGGAAAACGGGAAAGATTACGTCTTTCTCGGCTGGAGTCCAGGCGGAACGGCCGTCATCATCAACATGGGCCAGGACCTCTACACGGCTTTTCCCAGCGACTATGGTGGCAAGCCGACGAAGGGCTTGCCTGTGCTGGAGGGCGTGCTCAGCTTGAAGGATGTGAATTACGCGATCAGTCTTGGAGCCGGGAACCCAGGCGTCGAAGCCTGGTATGTGTTCGGAAAGGACAAGTACAAGTTCGAGTTGGGCGGAGGCTGTACTGGCGTGATTGCGCCAGGCCTCTATCCTCTGCTGCGAAGCGGACAGATCAATGGGCTGATCGGCGGGCTCCGAGGGGCGGCTGAATATGAAAGTCTGATCGGACAAAAGGGGAGAGCGGTGGCTGGGATGGACGCGCAGTCGGCCACGCATATGGCGATAATCGTGCTCGTGATTATCTGCAACCTCTTTTATTTTTCATTGCGGAAAGTCGCGAGGCAGCAGGGTGGTGGGTGACCTGGTGAGTCCTCTGTGCTCGCGCAACGCGCGGTTTGTTGGGAAAACGCGGCGTCTTGGCGCCGCGAGGGTGGGCGGGTGAGAACGAAAAGCAGACCCTCGTCGGACGCGCGCAGTGGAGGACTCATCCCGGCCGCGTATTAAGTCGGGGACCGGAAGTTGGCTCCAGTGTGTCAAGGATAATCTAGCGAATGGACACAACCGTTTTAGGCGCGTGGGTAGCGACAGGGTTGACCCTGTTCATCTTCTCGTTCCTCTATAAGGACAATCCGCTCTTCAAGCTAGCGGAGCATCTCTACGTCGGTGTATCGGTGGGGTACACCATTGTGAAAGCCTACGACACCGTCATCGTGCATTTGATCGTCAAGCCGATTGTAGAGCAGGGGGAAGTCACGCTCCTGATTCCGGTCGCGATCGGCCTGCTCATGTTGACCCGCTATGTGCCGAAAGCGGCCTGGATGTCTCG
>DATIFR010000039.1:0-4274 GCA_035455145.1 Nitrospira sp. | reverse complement strand
GTTCTTCCGTCCTGTTCCCCTTGCTGTTACAGCACTGACCTGCCTGATTCTTTATACGCTCGTCGGATTCTTCCTCGTTCCCTATGTCATCAAAGCGAATCTGCTGCCGGCTGTCTCGGAACAGCTCAAACGGCCGGTGATGGCGAAGGAAGTCGAATTCAACCCCTTTGCCCTGACCTTGCGGCTGACCGGGTTTGAGATCCAGGAGAGGGATGGCGCTCCGTTGATCGGTTTCGAGGAGTTTTTCATCAACCTCCAAGCGGTGTCGGTCATCAGGCGGGCCTACGTCTTCGATACCATTCGGTTCACAATGCCGTTCGTATCGGTAAAGGTGGCGAAAGACGGTCATGTGAATTTGACCGATCTGGTTCCGCCGGACGAGTCGGCCGCGCCGCCACCGGCGAGTGATCTCAACAAGCCGAAGGGTGAAATCCCAGCCGTGCAGATCGGCCATCTTGAGATCGCACAGGGTATCGTGGAATTTCGCGACGAATCGAAGCCAACGCCGATTTCTATCGATATTGTCCCGATCGGTATCGTGCTGAAGAACTTTTATACAAAGCCGGGTGGCGACAACACCTATGCCTTTACGGCTGAGTTGGGGAAGGGTGAGACCTTGGCTTGGGAAGGCACAATCTCGTTGGAGCCGATCCGCTCAGAAGGGAAACTCGCCCTCTCAGGCGTGAAGCTTTCGACACTGTTTCAGTATATCCAGGACCAGTTCAATTTTGAAATTCCATCCGGAACGATCCAGGCAAGGGGGGAATACCGATTTGATGCAGCGGGCACTCCGATCAACCTGGAGGTATCCAACACGTCGCTGCATTTGGTCGATATCAGCTTGGTTGAAAAGGGAGAGCCGGAGCCGGTGATCACCGTGCCGACGCTCGATATACACGGGATTCAATTTGATCTTCGACAACGGACCATCTCGATTGCGAGGTTTAGCATTGCCGATACCACGGCCCGCGCCTGGCGAAATCCTGATGGCTCACTCAATCTTCAAACCCTATTTGCTCCGGTCAAGACCGAATCCAACGTTCCGCAGCCTGTTTCGCCACCGGCAAAGCCGGCTCCAACGTCGGCCGCCGGCGAGCAACCCTGGTCAGTCTCGCTCAAAGACATGCGTGTCACGAATCATACCGTTCATGTTGAAGATCGTTCGCTCGGGCTGCCGATGCGCGCAGACGTGACCGGTCTGTCGGTCAAAACCCACGACGTGGCCTTTCCGATCAAAGGGCCCCTCCCGGTCGAAGTCGAACTGACTCTGAACGAATCGGGCAGGATGAAAGTGGAGGGACAGGTCACAGTCGAGCCGTTTCAGACGGATGTGGCCATCGGATTAAAGGATATTGCGCTTCAGCCTTTTCAGCCATATCTCGAACAGCTCGCGCGTATCGCCGTGGATTCGGGATCGATCGATCTGGATGGACAGCTCCATCTGGCGTTGAAGCACCCCAAGACTCCGCTGCTCACCTTTCACGGGAACGTTGGGGTCAAATCGCTGGCGATCGCCGATCGGGATCAAGGCTCGCCGGTGGCATCATGGCGACGGTTGCAATTTCGTCAGATCGCCTTGGCTCTGGATCCCACCACGGTGGTGATTGACGAAGTGGGCTTAGAACAACCGAAGGTTCACCTGGTCGTGCAACCGGATGGGCAGCTGAATCTCAAAAGTCTTTTGGTGCAGGCCGAAGCCGTTCCATCTCAACCGGCACCGGAAAAGCCGGTGCCAGCGACGAAGAAGGCCGCGCCCCCCACCGTCGCCGTCAGAACGGTGAAGTTACTCAAGGGCATGGCAACGTTTCGGGACGAATCGATCGCACCGGCTGTCCAGGCAGGACTGTTCGATCTGACGGGAACGGTGAAGGGTCTATCGTCGAAACAGCTGGCGAAAGCTGACGTCGACCTATCCGGCAACATAGACAGGGTGGCTCCGTTGAAGGTCACGGGCACGATCAACCCGTTGAGCGAGAATGCGTTTACGGACCTCATGATCAAGTTCGACAATGTCGATTTGACGGCTGTCGCACCCTATACCGGCAAGTACGTCGGCTATCCGATCAATAAAGGCAAACTCTTTCTCGACTTGAGCTACAAGGTGTCTCAGAAACAACTGGAAGCCGAGAACAAGGTGTCGATCGACCAGCTGACGTTCGGGGAAAAGACCGATAGCCCGGATGCCACGTCGTTGCCTGTTCCGTTTGCGGTGGCTCTATTGAAAGATCGCCAGGGGAGGATCGATATCGACTTGCCCATTCGCGGGGACCTCAACGATCCGGACTTCAAGTATGGGAGGGTGGTCCTGTCGACGCTCATGAATCTTCTCGCCAGGATGGTGGCATCACCCTTTACACTCGTGGCCAACCTGATTCCCGGTGGCGGTAATGCCGAGGACTTGCAATTCGTCGAATTCGAGCCGGGATCGGCTGCGATGCTCGAGGGAGAACTCAAGAAATGCGAGGCATTGACGAAAGGGCTGGGGGAACGGCCCGGTTTACGATTGGAAATCACCGGCACCGCCGATCCCAGTCGAGATCGCAAGGCGATCGGTCTCAAGAGACTCAACGCACAGCTACTCGCCCAGTGGCAGCAAGGGAAGAGTGCAGCAAAGGGGGCTGATCTGCCGAAAGCCGAGGAGGAGCGCTTGATCAAAGAATTATTCGATGAACAGCACAGCCGACAGTCGGAAACGCAGCCGACGCAGAAGTCGGATGTTGCTCCGAAACCACCGACAATTGATGAGATGAGGGAGGAAATCCTGGCGTCGATTCCGGTTGAAGAGGCAGCCCTCCGTACGCTGGCCCATGAACGAGCAAGTGAGACGCTGGCCCAACTTACCGGAGAAGGCAAGTTAGCTGCGGACCGGGTCTTCTTGACGGAAGTCGATTTGACCGCATCGGACCACGAGAAGGTGCGCAGTCGATTGAATGTCACGGCTGGGCCGTAGGAATGGCTCCCACTTGAACTTGGTGTTGGAAGGACAGTATCGTAGTGCATTATTCGGTAGGCCGGACGAATGAGTTAACAAGGAGGTCGATTATGGCACTGCGATTGGGAGATGAAGCACCAAATTTTACGGCGGAGACAACGGAGGGGACGATCAATTTCCACGAGTGGCTTGGCAACGGCTGGGGAATTCTGTTCTCGCATCCGAAAGACTATACACCGGTCTGTACGACTGAATTGGGTACCGTCGCGAAGATTACCCCTGAATTCAAGAAGCGGGGTGTCAAGGTGATCGCGATCAGCGTGGACCCATTGGATTCTCACAAAGGCTGGATCAGCGACATTAACGAAACGCAGCACACGACGATGAATTACCCCATCATTGCCGATCCAGACAAGAAGGTCGCCACGCTCTACGATATGATCCATCCCAACGCGCTGGATAACATGACGGTCCGCTCGGTCTTCATCATCGGGCCAGATAAGAAGGTAAAGTTAACCTTGACCTATCCAGCTTCATGTGGTCGAAACTTCGACGAATTGCTTAGAGTCATCGATTCTCTTCAGCTGACGTCGAAGTTCAAAGTTGCAACCCCTGCCAATTGGAAGGACGGAGAGGATTGCATCATTACCCCGGCTGTGAACAATGATGAAGCTAAGACATTATTCCCGAAAGGCTTCAAGATCGTGAAGCCCTATCTTCGCTACACGCCGCAGCCAAACAAGTAGGGAACGGGAATCAGAAAACACGAAGGGCGGGAGGGGCTAGCCCCCTCCCGCCCTTCGTGTTTTCGGGGCAAGTCACACAAAGAGTCCCACCGATTACTCAAACGAGGAGAAGTCCTGCTGATCGAATCCTTGACCAGGCTGGAGAAGCCATAAATGTGGCGAACTCCTTTTGGGATCCCGGAAACGTTGCGGCAGCTTGCCGAATGAGCGGGTAGGGAGCAGAGCGGTTTAACCGGGGGCTACTCTGCTCGATGAGATCGGCCAGCCACTGTGCTTCCGTTTCCTTCAGGGTGAATGAAGGAGCGGAGGTTTTCCCAGGCAGCATGAAACGCCTCCGCTTTCCCGAACCGGTGTAAGCCGGTGCGTTGCCAAGCCACACGAATCGTCGTTCAATCTGTGGATCGTCTTTTTGATGTCTGTTCTTGAGCAACCGTTTCAACCAATTTGATGCCACTTGAGGTTTCGGCGCCGGACAATCGAACCATTGCCGCACATCCAACGTCAGGCCCCGCCCTTCGAGAAAATTCAGCATCGACCGGCGGAGACCTTCACCGAGCCAGTTCGGGGTTTGACCAAAGCGATCCTCGTGAGTCAAA
>DATIFR010000038.1:0-8662 GCA_035455145.1 Nitrospira sp. | reverse complement strand
GATCACGCTGACACCGGTGATCAGCGTCATCATGATAGCGCTCAATCGGTCGACGTAGAACCCGATCGGGATGGCAAAGGAGGCGACCGAGGCCAGATCGTAGAACCGAATCTCTATCGGACCGTCGCTGGCGACCTGATAGAGCGTCCCCATGGCCCCCAGGCTGGCGAGACCGACGGGATAGGCAGCGAGTTTTGCGCGCGCATGGCTTGTGCGGTCAGAGCCGACCAGCACGATGGCGGCAGCGACGAGGAGGAACGCCGGAACAAGCAGGACGAGCGTCACGGACACCTCTTCACTCTCCCAGCATGATCGCAGTCTCGCTGCTTCAGAGCAGTGCCGGACCCCGTCCGGCCTATCGACGGCGGGCTAACCATTAATACGACCTCCGGAGCTTCGTCAAGCGCATCGCTCACGACGACCGTTCTTGCGCTGAGTTCTCGACCCGTCGAAGCGCAGACCGCTGAGCCTGGGCCACGCGATGGAAGCACTCGTCCACATAGAGACGATTGAGCAGGAGCACATACAACCGAGTCCGGATGGCGTTGATCCACACGGGCGCCGGCAGCGACCAGCCATGCGCTTTCATGTAGAGGTAGCACCAGCCGAGGATTGTTGTCAGCGTGGCCGCGCCAACCATCATGTCGAAGAGCCGACCCGGCAGTTCGGCAGCTTCGAAGTATGACGCGACGTCGTTCGGATCGGGGTAGAGGAAGGCCGTAAACGACTCCACCGCGAACAAGTAGACAAACACGACGAATAAGAGTGTGAGGAGCATGGTCGCCGCCACTTTCCATGATTCGATCTGGCGCAGACGCGTCAGGGTCAAAATGGCTTGCGAGGAAGTGATCCAGATGAAGAACAGGAAGATCACCGTGCCTTGCGATTCCAGAAGCGGAATCTGCAAGGCTCCATGCGTGAGCAACAAGATGAGAAGGGGAAGAAGCAGGGTCGTGACGAATCCTGTCAGCCAGCTCAGGTTGGAGCGGCCCTCCTCTTCGTTCTCTCGCTTGGGATGGGGGAAATGGGGTTCCAGGCGCGCGCGGTCGATGACGTTGCCGCAATTCAAAAACACGGTTGCCTTGAAGAGCCCGTGCGCGATCAGATGGAAGACGGCGAGCGAGAACGCCCCGAGGCCACATTCCATGACCATGTAGCCCATCTGCCCGATCGTCGAAAAACCGAGCATGTTCTTGATGTCGTTCTGCGCCAGCATCATCGAGGCGCCGAGGACCGCCGTGAGCGTACCCACGAGGAAGGCGACATGCAGCGTCGTGGAACTCAACCCGAAGAGCGGGGCCAGGCGGTTGACCAAGAACCCGCCGGCGTTGATGATGCCGGCGTGCAGCAGGGCTGTGACGGGCGTGGGAGCATATAGATAGCGCGGCAGCCAAATGTGCAGCGGAAACTGTGCAGACTTGCTCATGCCTCCGACGAACAGCAACAGGGTGACCGCCGTCGCACCATTCAGTTCTACGCCGGGCAACAGCGAGAACATCAAGGTGGATTGCGCGGCGGCGGCGGCAAACAATTCCGGAAACTCCAACGTGCCGTACAGCTGATAGGCCAGCGCGATCCCCGCGAGAAAGGCGACGTCCCCGATTCGCAACATGGTAAAGGTACGAAAGGCGCCTTCCAGCGTCCCAGGATGGGTATGGTTGTGGATCAAGATGTACAGCAGGTAACTCAAGATCTGCCAGAAGATAAACAACATGAGGAGATTGGCGCTCGACACCATACAGAGGAGCACGAAGACGGCGACACCGAGCATGGCTAGATAGCGGCGTTCGTGAGGCTCCTGATACATGTAGTCGATGGAGTAGGTATAGATGACCGTCCCGATCGCGGAGATTAGTACCATCATCACGGCGCTGAGTCGATCAATGTAGAAACCGAACGGGACCGGAAGAGACAAGATTGCGTCTGTATCGTAGAGCCGGATAGCGATCGGTCCCTGCGTCGCCACGGCATACAGCGTGACGATCGCGCCGCAGAAGGAGACACCGATGGGCCAAGCGGCGAGCTTCGCGCGTGCACGGCTGACGTGATCGCCGCCGGCCATCACGATGAACGTGGTCAGCAGCGGAAGCAACGGGACAAGCAGGACGGCGAACATCGACATGTCGCGACCCCAAAAAAACGAAAGCCAACCGGTCCGTCGATGTAAGATCGACGCGGCTCGGTTGGCTTGTACTGCGACCGGCCTCTGCACCGAAGAGCCGGTCACCCTACGGCCTATCAGAAAAACTCGGCGTCCCGTTTATCCTCGACACATGGTCGGGGCAATCAGCAGCGCCCTCTCATGCCGCACGCCTTCATCAATAATACGGTACCAACCTTACCGTCAATAACGGCGGTGCATCTCGGGTCTCAATAACGCCGCGCAATAGCCCGAAAGGCCTAGAACAGATGGTGGTCGTGATACGAAGGGCTTACATTCCTACTTGTTCACCGCTCAGGCGCAATCCTATAATCCAACGCAACCGGAGCGATCATGGAAAACGCGATACGCAATGCGATCATCAAATTCGAACAGGAATTTATGGGCCGGGGACCCGATGACGTGCGGGCCTCAATCGTCCGCGACTTGGTCGTCGTCCGCCTGAAGGGCGTCCTCACACCGGCGGAACGACAGCTGGCAAAAACCGCAGAAGGTGTCGACATGGTGAAGCGTCTGCGGCAGAATTTGATTGCGCAGGGGCGGGACAAGCTCTGCGACCAGGTGAGCGAGATTATGGGCGCGAGGGTCCTTGGAGTCTTTACCGACATCGACGTGCAGCTCGGTGAACGGGTCTTTGTGTTCACGATGGATCGGGACATGCAAACCAGCGGTCGCACAGGATAGAGACGCCGTCGATGGAAAAACTCGTCAAAGGCTTCCTGAAGTTTCGCACCGAAGTGTTCGGAAAGAAGAAGGCGCTTTTTACCAGGCTCTCTGAGAATCAGACCCCTCGCGCCCTCTTCATCACCTGTTCGGACTCGCGGGTCGATCCCACGCTCCTCACACAAACAGATCCCGGGGAACTCTTTATTCTCCGGAATGCCGGCAACATGGTGCCGCCCTATGGCTCCATGCAAGGCGGCAGCACGGCCACCATTGAGTATGCGATGGCGGTGTTGAAAGTCCCCCACATTATCGTCTGCGGCCATACCGATTGCGCCGTGATGAAGGCCGTGCTGCATCCCGAAGAAGTCCATGAGTTGCCGGCGGTCAAAGAATGGGTCGGGCAGGCCGAAACGACGAGACGCTTGATGGTCGAGCACTATACCAACCTCGCAGGCAAAGACCGCCTGATCAAGACGACGCAGGAGAATGTCCGATCCCAACTCGACCATCTTCGCACACATCCCTCAGTCGCCCTTCAGCTGCGGAAAGGAAAGGTCGATCTCCACGGATGGGTCTATTCCATTTCAACCGGCGACGTCTGGGTCTACGACTTCGAGAGCGAACGATTTACGTCCCTGTTGGACAAGAACTCTCATCGCTTGAAAGCCGCTCGCTAGTCCTGTCATGCTTCGTTCATGACGAGACACTCCCTTGAAACGCTCGCGTTCGACAACAGCTATGCCCGCCTGCCCGAGGCCTTCTACGCCAAGCTGAACCCGACACCGTTCAGTTCCCCTCCCTATCTCGTGCACGCCAATCGTGCCGTAGCCGAGCTGATCGATCTCGATCCCGACGAGTTCAAGCGACCGGAGTTCGCCGGCGTCTTCGGCGGAAGTCTGCTGGTGCCCGGCATGCAACCGTTGGCGATGCTCTATTCCGGGCCTCAGTTCGGCGTCTATGTCCCGCAACTGGGTGACGGCAGAGCGATCATGTTGGGAGAAGCGCGGAACGGACGAGGCGAACGCTGGGAACTGCAACTGAAAGGCGCAGGCCTCACGCCGTTCTCACGAGACGGCGATGGACGGGCGGTCCTGCGCTCGACCATCCGAGAATATCTCTGCAGCGAAGCGATGCACGGCCTCGGCATTCCTACCACGCGCGCACTCTGCATTGTCGGCAGCGATCACCAGGTGTATCGCGAGCAGGTCGAGACCGCGGCCACCTTGCTGCGCATGGCCCCATCACACGTCCGGTTCGGGTCCTTTGAAGTCTTTTATTACCGGCAGCAACACGAGCAATTGAGGATCCTGGCTGATTATGTGATCGGGAACTACTATCCGCATCTTGTCGATGCCTCAGACAAATACGCCGGGCTCTTTAACGAGGTCATGGAGCGGACGGCGAAGTTGATCGCACAATGGCAAGCTGTCGGGTGGGCCCACGGTGTCATGAATACCGACAATATGTCGATCCTCGGCCTCACGCTCGACTACGGCCCATTTGGCTTTATCGACGACTACGATCCCGGGTTCATCTGCAATCACTCGGATCACAACGGAAGATACGCGTTCAATCAGCAGCCCTTCATCGGTCTGTGGAATCTCAGCTGTCTGGCCCAGGCGCTCTTGCCGATTATTCCGAAAGAGGAGTTGAAGGTTGCGCTCGACCGCTACACGCCGATTCATCAAACGCAGTATCTGGATCTCATGCGAAGCAAGTTGGGCCTTGAAGGGGCCGGCGCCGCCGCCGATGAACCTCTAGTGAACGATCTCTTGGTCCTCATGGCGGAGAGCCATGCGGACTACACGATCTTCTTCCGCGCGCTCGGAGATTTTTGCTCAGCGGCCCACGAACAGAATGAAGGCCTTCGCGATTTCTTCGTGAATCGGGACGGGTTTGACGGCTGGGCCGCTCGCTATCGCGCATGCCTGCTTGAGCAGGGCGGAACCGACGCCGAGCGACGGGAACGTATGAACAAGGTCAATCCCAAATACGTGTTGCGCAACTATCTGGCTCAGACCGCGATCGAGAAGGCTCAGCAGAAAGATTATTCCGAAATCGATCGACTCCTCTTCCTGCTGCATGATCCATTTACCGATCATGCCGGCATGGACTCCTACGCCGCGGCCCCTCCAAACTGGGGCAAGCATATCTCAGTCAGTTGTAGCTCATAGCGCATTCCCACCTTGCAGTCCCCCTTATTGTCTGTTGTAGAGTGGCGGGGCTGTCCAGACTAGGAAACAGGCATCATGGCGAACAAACCAGGCGATTCGAAACTCGCAGTAGCGGGAGCGCTCACGCTCGTGCTGGCCATTGCCGGCGTGTTGCTCGTGAAAGAGCCGTTGCGCAGCTCGCGACCCGTCGGCACCGGGCTCGAGATGAAGCAGTCCACGGGCGAGCAGTTGGTCCGCGCGCGTTTGTGGGAAGACCCTGTGGCGGCGGTCGAACGAGCCATGCGGGAGAAGGGATCAACCAAAGCGGCCTCCGCGACGTCAGGAGAACCGTCCCTGGCCCACCGGCTCAGGCCGCTCCGGCAAGCAATCGTCGAGCGGGTGAAGAACGGGCAGCGCCTCACGGTGCTTCTGGTGACCACGAGCGGGGGTCCCTACGTCGAGAGCACCGAATCGCGTATCCGCGATCGGTACGCCATCGGCACCGCGCTCGGGGTCGCTTGTTACGCTCCGGAAGAGGAGGGCCATCTCGCCTTTATCGAATGGGACCCCAATGGATCCGTTCGGGGGCTTCCCTACGAATGGTACAGCCTCAGGAAGACGCGCGTCTGTGGAGGAGCAGGGTCGCGTGCGGACAGCGTCCTCGTCGTCTGGTTGCCCGATGAGGCCTTGAGTCGCGGATTCTTCGCGACGTTGACATCGCTTTCTCAAGGGCTCGTCTGTCAGGAAACCAGCCGGAATGAGTGTCTGGTCACCGAAGACAAACGCAGGCTGGTGCGGTTGAATGCTTCGGTGCAGCAGTCCGTCACGTTCAAAATCATAGGCCCCCGCAGTTCATCGGCCTATCGCGCGCTTCTGGATGAGGCCGGAAAGCTGTATGGCGATCCACACGAAGGAATCGGCGTCTGGCCGAATGCCGACGGGTCGATCGAGCTCTACTCACCATGGGCCAGCGCCATGAAGGGGTTGCTGGCCTACGGGCTCAAGTCAGAGTCCGGCAAGGGAGCGGCCTGCGCAACGTACGAGGATTGCGAACATGAGTTTTATCGCCGGCTGGCCGATGTGAACCTGCGACTTGTTTATGATATCGGATCCGACGACCAACGGTTTGAAGCACTCATCGCTGAATTAGAGCGGCGACAAGTACGGCTCGGCTGGGATGCCGTCATCCTCATCGGGGAGTGGGATTCATTCTACGGGAGGACCTTGCCCATCGAGTTCCGCGCTGCAGCCTGCGCGAAGGTGGCGACGTTTTCGGAAGCCGACCTGAAACAGATCCTGGTGCCGGTCGACATTAAAAACTGGTGTCCGACGATCCCTCGTGCCGTCGATCTGCAGATCCAACGACCAGCCGACTATGAATCGCTCACGCTGAATGTCTTTCGCTACAGCTATCTCGGCGGTCTGGACGGAGAAATTCCGGGGGATGACGCGGCAAGAGCTGCCCGAGCCGCCAAGGCGACCGCCGGGGATCAGTCTAAGGATCTGACGCGGGATCGCCCGGAAGGAACCAGTCAACTCGATTATGTGCGCGCCCTGGTTGCTCGCATTCATGATGAAGGGGAAGGCGCCAGGGCTATCGGTATCCTCGGTACGGATCCGTACGATGCGCTGCTCATCATCAAGGCCCTCCGCCCGTTTTTCCCGCATGCGATTTTTTTTACCATCGATCTTGACGCGCGCCACCTCCACCCGAGCGAGTATCACTCAACGCGCAATATGGTCGTCGCCTCTCCGTTCGGTCTGCAGCTGGACGGCGGCCTCCAGCGCGATGTCCCGCCCTTCCGCAGCAGCTATCAAACCTCAGCCTATTTCGCCGTTCTGCAGGCCGTGGACCACGTCCTCTGTGAGCTGCACGGTCATCAACGGCAGGCCGGGGCTTGCACAACCGAATACCATGTCTCACTGACACCGGCGAATCGCCTTTATGACGCGGGGTCTCATCCGAGGCTGTACGAAGTCGGGCGTGACGGAGCCGTGGACTTGAGCGTCGTGGAGAAGGAAGGGGTGCGAACGGTCCATCCTCTGCGGGCGGATCTCGCTCATACCGATGAATATGGACAGCTGAAGCAAGGGGTCGGATTCGACAATACGGCAGTGGCAGCCATAGTGGTCATCGGGCTCTTGATCATGACCGTGGTTGCTTGGAGCAATCAGCGCCTCTGGCTTTGGGTGACGAGGAATCCGCGGTTATTGGGGATCGTCGCGATCATCCTCCTGGCTTCGTTCGCGGCCTTCGTGGCATTGGGCGGCGCGACTGCGCTGCTCGCTGGCCACGATGAAGGCGAGCCGTTCTCCTGGACTGCCGGGGTCAGCGTCTGGCCGAGCGAGTTGATCCGCCTATTCGTTGTGGTGCTCTGTCTGGTTCTCCTCGGAAAAGGATCGCGCGACCTTGCAAAGAACAGCGACGCCATCAGCGAGGACTTCTTATTCCAGGTTGAGTCCGGCCCCCAGAGCTTTTTACTCGCGAGCTTCTGGACCAACCTTAAGCGGGTTGCCCATCCGGCTGCGACAATGACCGCGACGACGGTGGATCAGGCCTGGGCCTGGTACCGCGAGGCAAGCAAGCCGGCACAGTGGATCACGCGGACCGTCCTGTTGTTTGTTCTCTATATCGGGATGATATGGTCATTGGGGTACTATGTACTGGATGAGGAGTACATCCATCCCTGTCGCGGTCAGCTCAGCTGCACGGTCGATTGGTTCTTGACGCTGAGCAGCACGGTCTTGGTCGTGTTACTCAATCTTGCGGTGTTTGATGCCGTGATGCTATGCCGCCGCTGGATCGGCTGGGTGACGGCCTCGACCGGCGGCTGGTCCGATCAGGTGCAAGAGGAATATCTCCGCGACTACGGTCTGGGTCAAGCCCAGAAAGCCGAGTTCGAAAAGCTCAAGTACCTGGCTGTGGTTGATCTGATCGGGCAGCGGACCGAAGTGGTGAATCGCCTCATCCGGTATCCCTTTATCGCCTTGTTAATCATGATCGCGGGCCGGAACGACTACTTCGATATCTGGAATTACCCGGTCCTCTTGCTGCTCTCATGGGCGTTGAACGTGATCCTGGCGCTGCTGGCCGCGTATCTGCTGTACCAGGCGGCGAGCGGGGCGAAAGCCGCCATGCTGGCCGGGCTGAGCCGGCAAATGGTCCAAGCCTTGGGAACAGGCCAGGATCACGATGTGCGGATGAAGCAGGTCCAGTTCATCATCGAGGAAGTGGAAGCCAACCAACAGGGTGCCTTCGTACCGCTCTATCAGCAACCGGTGATCGAGTCCTCTCTCTACGGCCTCGTGGCACTGCTCCAATACCTATACACCCATCATTAAACCGCCCATGCGAGAAATCATACTGGGCGGCTTGAAAACACGACTTACCGGCGGCACCGACGGCATAGGAGGCGGCAAGGGCCCCGTCGTCGTTCTCCTGCATGGATTCGGTGCGCCGGGGGACGATCTGGTCCCTCTGGCAGAGTGGATCGCGGCCCCGAGAGGCACGCGGTTTCTATTCCCCGAAGGGCCGCTTTCATTGAGCATGGGTTTCGGGGACTCACGGGCCTGGTGGATCATCGACATGGCCCGGCTCGAAGCGGATCGCGCGGCAGGACGTGTGCGCGATCTGTCTCAGGAAGTGCCCAGGGGGCTGCCGCAAGCGCGCGAAGCTCTGGAG
>DATIFR010000037.1:0-3210 GCA_035455145.1 Nitrospira sp. | reverse complement strand
GTACCACTGTTCGACCCAACGACGGACTTCCTCTTTCTGATCTCCGTACCGTTTCTGCAATGAGCCGATGAACTTGTCGTAGTCGCCTTCGATCTGCATCAGATCGTCATCGGTAAACTTACCCCATTGCTTCTTAAGCTCTCCCTTGAACTGACTCCATTGGCCTTTGAATTGATCGCCAAGCATAACTCCCCCTTTTAGATTAGGTTTTAGGATGATTAATCTGCCCATTTTCTCTTGCCCGTTACGTGAACAGTTGCGCAAATGACGGACCAGATTTCCGGCAAGATGGCAAATCCCCTCTAACTTCCCAATCTGTAACGCGAAACTGGTAAGTTTCCGAGGATAACGGAAGAACGGCGCTCAGCTTCCGGTGAGACTTTTTTTCCGGTTGATATTCCCGCTCAACGGAACAAACTCATTATCGTTCCAGGTATTTGGAGACTGGGACAGGATGTCTCGGTGAGGACGCTATGAGCCCGGGGCCGTTGCGTCGAGGGAGATCAAAACGGAAGGATTGAATTGGACTCTTTGCGAGAAAAGATTTGTGATGACGATCCGATAACGTCGAACGGTCTTCCTCTCAACAATTTGATATTACCCTACTGGTGATCCGTCAAGATTGGCAGTTGACTTTTATACTCCAGCCTCCTTTAAAACTTGCCCCGTATACGACCGCTTCGACTTGGCAATTTCTCTTGGTGATCCCTCCGCTACAATCTCGCCACCTCGATCGCCGCCTTCCGGCCCGAGATCGATGATCCAATCGGCGTTCTTGATCACGTCCAGATTGTGCTCGATGACGAGCACGGTGTTTCCGGCTTCGACCAGACGATCCAGCACATCGAGTAATCGTTGCACGTCGGCAAAGTGCAGGCCGGTGGTCGGTTCGTCGAGGATGTACATCGTCCGTCCGGTCGCCCGTTTTGAAAGTTCTCGGGAAAGTTTCACCCGCTGTGCCTCGCCGCCGGACAGAGTCGTCGCCGATTGCCCGAGCTTCACATAGTGCAGTCCGACATCGTGCAGGGTTTGCAGCTTGGTCTTGATCAAGGGAATATGCTCGAAGAATTCGAGCGCATCATCGACGGTCATATTGAGCACGTCGGCAATGCTTTTCTCCTTGTGTAAAATCTCAAGCGTTTCCCGGTTGTAGCGTTGCCCCTTGCAGACTTCGCAGGTCACATAGACGTCCGGCAGGAAATGCATCTCGATTTTGATGAGCCCGTCACCCTGGCAGGCTTCGCACCGTCCGCCTTTGACATTGAAGCTGTAGCGGCCCGGTTTGTAGCCTCGCACGCGAGATTCCGGCAGGTTTGAATAGAGATCACGGATGTACCCGAACAGGCCCGTATAGGTGGCCGGATTCGAGCGTGGCGTGCGGCCGATCGGCGATTGATCGATGTCGATCACTTTGTCGAGCGCCAGTACGCCATGGAGTTCCTTGCATCCATCGATCTTCGGCTTCTTATGGTAGAGCAACTGCGAGAGCGAGTGGAACAGCACCTCGAGCACGAGCGTGCTCTTGCCGGATCCTGATACCCCCGTCACACAGGTGAACAGCCCCAGCGGAATCTTCGCCGTCACGTTTTTCAGATTATGTTTCTGCGCGCCGACGACGGATAAAAACCCCTTTGGCTTCCGCTGTCGTTGCGGCACGGCAACAGTTTGGACGCTGCGTAAATATTGCCCCGTCAGCGAATTGGGGTCGCCCATGACCTGCTGCGGCGTCCCCTGTGCAATGACGTGCCCCCCATGAGACCCGGCACCGGGTCCCATGTCGAGAATGTGATCCGCCGCCATCATGGTTTCCGCATCGTGCTCGACGACAACCACCGTATTGCCGAGGTCTCGCAGGCGCAGCAGTGTCTGGAGGAGGCGGCGATTATCCCGCTGATGTAACCCGATGGACGGCTCATCAAGAATATACAGAACGCCCACGAGGCCGGACCCGATCTGTGTAGCCAGCCTGATGCGCTGCCCTTCCCCGCCCGAAAGAGTGGCTGCCGCACGGTCAAGGGTGAGGTAATCGAGACCGACGTTCACGAGAAATCCCAGGCGCTCGCGAATTTCTTTCAGAATCCGATGGGCGATGACCATCTCACGGTCGGTGAACTTGAGTGATGAAAAGAAGTCGGCTGCGGTCCGCACGGACAACTGCGTGACTTCGGCGATCGACTTCTTGGCAATTTTCACCGAGAGGCTTTCCGGTCTCAATCGTGCCCCTTTGCAGACCTCACAACGCTCAAGCAGCGTCAAATCCTCCTCCTCGGGACATCCTGGCGTCATGGCATAGCCGATGCCGTCGCAGGCTGGGCAGGCTCCGTGCGGGCTATTGAAGGAGAAGATACGAGGCGTGACTTCCGGATAACTTACGCCGCAGCGGATGCAGGCCAGTTTCTCACTGTAGAGGGCGGTCTTGCCGTCCTCGGCAAGAACACCCACCAACCCACCGGCCAGCTTCAGCGATGTTTCGACGGAATCCGCCAAGCGGCGCGTCAACGCATCGCCGGGCTTCATCACGAGCCGATCGACAATAATTTCAATGCTGTGCTTTCTTTGTTTATCGAGCGCGATGTCGTCGCCGAGATCGACCAGCTTCCCATCGATACGGGCACGGACATAGCCCGCGCGACGCATCTCCAACAATTCCTTGCGATACTCGCCTTTCCGGCCTCGGACGATCGGGGCCAGGACTTGAAACTTCACTCCTTCCGGGAGTGCTGCGATCGCATCAACCATCTGCTGCACGGTTTGGGCGGTGATCTCCTCGCCGCACTGGAAGCAGGTGGGCCGGCCGACACGGGCAAATAGTAGCCGCAGATAGTCGTAAATCTCGGTGACGGTGCCGACGGTTGAACGGGGATTATGGCTGGTGCTTTTCTGTTCAATGGAGATAGCGGGAGACAGTCCCTCGATCGAATCGACGTCCGGCTTCCCCATCTGCTCGAGAAATTGGCGGGCATAGGCAGAGAGGGATTCGACATACCGCCGCTGGCCTTCGGCATAGATCGTGTCGAAGGCGAGCGAGGATTTCCCCGATCCGCTCAGGCCCGTGATGACGACGAGTTTGTCGCGCGGAATCTCAACGTCGATATTCTTGAGATTATGCTCGCGCGCACCCTTGATGACGATTGAGTTGCCCATAGGCGGCGGATTATACCATCCGGCCTCCTTGCCTTGACAAAGCGAGAAAGCAGGTGCTACCACCCT
>DATIFR010000036.1:0-6957 GCA_035455145.1 Nitrospira sp. | reverse complement strand
TGGTCCGCTGCCGCTCGTGAAAAGCCGTAATTCGCTGGGCGGCGAAGCGCAGCGCATCCCCTTCGTCTTTCCGAATACGGAAGTAGGCTTCTTTGATTTCTTCCGGAGTGACTTTGAGCTGATCCGGCTTGAGCGAGACTTTGTCGAACTGTTTGGTGAAGCGGAGAACGGCCTTATCGCCGCCTCGTTCGACGGCTTGCAGAATCGCCTTGACCGGTTTCTCGACCGCCGCCCCTTGTACCCGGGCTCGTGCAGCCACTTTCTTGAGCGTGGGGATGAAGCCACGATCGGTGGAGCCGACAATTTTCATCCGCGCGTCCGTTTCCCTTTGCGGTCCGCCTTACGCGACAACTTCGGTGAAGCGGCCTGACGAGACCGTTGCGCCTTGAGACCGGCGGCCCGGAGCTTCCTGACCAGCTCCGTCACGGCCTTGTGTTTCAATTTGAGGCTGGCTCGATTGACGATCAGACGCGCGGTGGACCGGGCGATGCACTCCACCTCGACCAAATCATGCGCCTTCAGCGTGCTGCCGGTTTCGACCAAATCGACGATCCGATCCGCCAATCCGACAATGGGTGCCAGTTCGATCGAGCCATAGAGCTTGATGATTTCGACCGGCACACCGCGCTGGTTGAAATAACGCTCCGTAATCTTCGGGTATTTGGTGGCGACCCGGATTTTTGACGAGAGCCGGTCGCGCGATTCTTCTCCCTGGAGCGCGGCGACGGCAATTCTACACGCTCCGAACCCTAAATCCAATGGCTCATACACATCGCTATCCTGTTCCAACAACACATCTTTCCCGACGATCCCGAGGTCCGCCGCCCCGTATTCCACATACGTCGGCACGTCGGTGGGCCTGACAATGAGAAAGGTCATCCCGATCTCCGGACAAGGGAACACCAGCCGGCGGCTGTCGGTCGCAAGCTGCACCGCGTTATAGCCGGCTCGAGCCAACAACTCGATCGCCGGTTCGATCATCTTCCCCTTACAGAGCGCAATGGTCAGCATCGTTCACTCTTTCCGCCGTTCAATGACCGCTCCCAGCGCACGTAACTTCTCTTCGATCCGTTCATAGCCGCGATCCAGATGATAGACGCGCAGGACTTCCGTCGTGCCTTCGGCAGCCAGACCTGCGAGGACCAAACCGGCGCTGGCACGCAAATCAGAGGCCATCACCGGCGCGCCGGTCAGCCGATCGCGCCCCGTGATCACGAGCCGATTGCCTTCCACGCGAATGTCCGCGCCCATCCGGCAAAGCTCTTCGACATGCATAAATCGGCTTTCAAAGACCGTTTCCGTCACCACGCTTGTGCCTTCGGCCACGGACATGAGGGCCACCATCTGCGCCTGCATGTCGGTCGGAAAGCCAGGATAGGGCAATGTACGCACATCCACGCCTTTCAGACGGGCGACCTTCGACGCATCGAGCCGGATACGCTCTTTTTCTACCTGAACCTCGGCGCCCGCCTCTTGAAGCTTGTTCAGCAAGGGATCGAGGTGATCAGGTCGACAGCGATTGACCGCCACACATCCCTTGGTAATCGCACCGGCGACGAGATGCGTCCCGGCTTCAATGCGATCCGGAATCACCTCATGGTCGCTCCCGCGGAGTTCTCGCACCCCTTCGATCGTGATAACATCGGTGCCGGCCCCTGCAATTCGTGCCCCACGTTTGGAAAGGAAGTCGGCCAGATCGACGATTTCCGGCTCCTTCGCCGCGTTTTCAATGACCGTCGTGCCCAGCGCGAGCGAAGCCGCCATCATCAGATTCTCCGTTCCGGTCACCGTCGGCGTGTCGCAATAGATACGGGCTCCCGTCAGCCGCTTCGCCCTGGCCCTGATGTACCCATGTTCGATCGACACCTCTGCCCCGAGTTTGGCCAACCCGGCCAAATGGAGATTGACCGGGCGAGAGCCTATGGCGCAGCCGCCTGGTAATGAGACCGTTGCTTCGCCCCACCGGGCCACCAGAGGGCCCAACACCAGGACGGACGCGCGCATCGTTTTGACCAGTTCATACGGAGCCTGTGTCGACTTGATGACATCAGCCTTGATGACGGCACGATTACCTTCATGCTCGACGGTCACGCCCAGCATTCCCAGCAGCTTTCCCATCGTAACGACATCCACCACGCGAGGCACATTCGTGATGACGCACTCGCCCCCTCCGAGAATCGTCGAGGCCAGAATCGGCAAGGCGGAATTCTTTGCCCCGCTGACCCGCACCTCCCCATGGAGAGGGATGCCACCTGAAATAATGATCTTATCCATTTGCGTGATCCGCTCGTTCGACGATTAACACCCGGTCGATGCCCGCCTCATCGAGAACGATCTCCGCCGACGTATAGGCGGACATCGACTCGACCATCTCACACAGCGCGGCACTTTGCCCCTGACCAAGTTCCATGATCAGCAAGCCGCCTGGCATCAGGAACGGTATCGCTTCATTCAGCAGCCGTTCGTGCAATTCCGTCCCTCCAGGACCGGCGATCAGAGCTGCGCGAGGCTCATAGAGACGCACTTCCGGCTGCAGCGTTTCCCACTCAGCCTCCCGGATATAGGGCGGGTTGGCAACAATCACCGTCACGGCTCCTTCAAGTCCCCGCCCCGCTAAGGGAGCCAACAGATCACCCTCCGACCAAATAATGGCTGAGCCGACGCCATGACGATCGGCATTTCGCTTTGCCGTTTGCAGGGCGGAGGCTGAAAGATCGATCGCCAGCATCTTCCCTGCTGGAATCGAGCGCGCGAGCGTCACGGCCAGGCAACCGGATCCGGTCCCGACATCCACAAGTGTCGGATGCTGCCCTCGGGGCAACCGACGAATCGTTTCCCTGACCAACAACTCTGTCTCGGGACGGGGAATCAAGACCGAAGGATTTACTTCAAACTCCAGACCGCAAAACTCCTGTGTACCCACAAGGTACTGGAGCGGTTCTCTCTTCAACCTCCTGGTAAGCAGCGCAAGTACCTCGGCCGTCTCCCGCTTGGACAACTCTCGGTTGTGATCGAGAATCTGCCGCAACCCCGAGAGATTAAGCGCCTGCTCCATCAACCAGACCGCCTCCTGAGCAGCAGACTCAATCCCCGCAGCCAGGAGCTGCCGACGACTTTCGGCAATCAGGGTACCGACTGTAAAGCACGCAGTGCTGACAGGGTTCGCCGCGCCGAGACTCATGACGCCTCCGCGACCGCCATATGGTCGCGCTGGGCACGCAATGCGTCGACGAGCTCACCCATGTCGCCTGCCAGTACTTGCTCTAACTTATGCAAGGTCAGTCCTACTCGATGATCCGTCACGCGATTCTGGGGGAAGTTATAGGTGCGGATCTTTTCGCTTCGATCCCCCGTTCCGACCTGCGCCTTCCGGCTCTGCGCAATCTCCGCTTCCTGCTTTTCTCGCTCGGCTTCGACGATTCTGGCGCGCAACGTTCGCATCGCCTTGTTGCGGTTCTTCAGTTGCGATCGTTCATCCTGGCAACTGACGACCACGCCGGTGGGAATGTGGGTGATCCGCACCGCCGATTTGGTCGTATTGACACTCTGTCCCCCGGCTCCAGACGAACAGAACGTGTCGATGCGAAGATCCATGGGATCGATCTGCACATCGACCTCGTCGACCTCAGGCATGACGGCGACCGTGACGGTTGAAGTATGAATTCTTCCGGCGGCCTCCGTCACAGGGACGCGCTGCACACGATGAACACCGCTCTCGTACTTGAACAGGCCATACCCGCCCTTCCCTTCGATCACCGCTATTACTGTTTTATAGCCGCCCTTTCCGGTTTCCGAAGCCTCGACGATTTCGACCTTGAGCTTATTCCGCTCTGCGAATTTGACATACATCCGGAACAGATCGCCGGCAAACAACGCGGCCTCGTCGCCGCCGGTCCCGGCTCTGATTTCCAGGAACAGATTCTTTTCGTCACGCGGGTCCTTGGGCGTCAGATGCTCGAGCACCTGCGCTTCCAGACCTCGTCGCTCCGCCTCTAATTGCGCGCTTTCTTCGGTTGCCAGGGAATGAAGTTCCGATCCGGCAGCGGGATCCGCGAGCATGTGCGCTGCTTCATCGAGCTGCTTGAGGATTTCCTGATAGCGATGAAACAGCTGCGCGATCGATTCGATCTCGGTCCGCTCCTTCGTCAGCTTAACCAGCAATGCGGGCTGACTGATGACGGACGGGTCCGTGAGCTGCATGGTCAGCTCGTCATAGCGACTCGCCGTAGACTCCCACTTTTTCAACAATCCGGCATCCATATTTCCTCAACCGGCCGAGCGTGGCCCATGATTCTGCACAAAAAAAGAAGAGACCCTGCCCCTCAGCGAAGCAGGGTCTCTTCTATGTACTGCTGGCTCGCTACTTGCCCTTCTTCGCGTACTTTTTCTTGAACCGTTCGACACGTCCTTCGGTATCGACGATCTTCTGCGTCCCCGTAAAGAACGGATGGCAGCTGGAACAAATATCGACGTTGATGTCGCCGACGGTCGATCTGGTCTTATAGCTGTTGCCACAGGCGCAATGCACCGTGGCTTCCCGATACAATGGATGAATACCCTTCTTCATATGTCCTACTCCTACCATCCGATGCGTCAACCTTCGCCCATTCGAAGGCGCGTCACTGTACCCTGTCTCGACGGCCAGATACAAGCCGGTTCTTACCGATTCATCGACTGCAAGAACTCCTGGTTGGTCTTGGTGCCCTGCACCTTATCCATCAGGAATTCCATGGCTTCCATGGTCCCTAAAGGACTGAGAACCTTGCGCAAGATCCACATCTTGTTGAGCCGGTCCTTATCCACGAGCAACTCTTCTTTTCTCGTCCCGGACTGGCTGATGTCGATGGCCGGGAAGATGCGCTTGTCGGCGAGGCGACGATCAAGATGGACTTCCATGTTACCGGTGCCCTTGAATTCTTCAAAGATCACGTCGTCCATGCGGCTGCCGGTGTCGACCAAGGCGGTGGCCATAATGGTCAAGCTGCCGCCGTTTTCGATGTTGCGCGCCGCCCCGAAGAATCGCTTCGGCCGCTGAAGCGCGTTCGAATCGAGACCACCCGACAACACCTTGCCGCTCGGAGGAGCAATCGTATTGTAGGCGCGGGCCAACCGCGTGATGCTGTCCAGGAGGATGACCACATCCTTCTTGTGTTCGACGAGCCGTTTGGCTTTTTCCAGCACCATTTCGGCCACCTGAGCGTGGCGCTGCGCGGGTTCGTCGAATGTGGAACTGATCACTTCGGCTTTGACCTGCCGCTGCCAGTCGGTGACTTCCTCCGGACGTTCGTCAATCAACAGCACGATCAACGTCACTTCCTTATGGTTCTTCAGAATGGCGCGGGCGATGGCCTGAAGCAGCATCGTCTTACCGGTGCGTGGCGCCGCGACGATGAGGCCGCGTTGTCCTTTGCCGATCGGCGTGGTGAGATCCATGACACGGGTGCAATATTCTTCACGATCAAACTCAAGATTGAGCCGTTCTTCAGGATAGAGCGGGGTGAGGTTGTCGAAGAGAATCTTGTCCCGAGCGACTTCCGGGTCTTCATAGTTGACCTTTTCGACCTTGAGCAGCGCGAAATAGCGCTCGCTTTCCTTCGGCGGCCTGATCTGGCCGGACACGATATCACCGGTTCGAAGGTTGAATCGGCGAATCTGCGAGGGGGAGATGTAGATGTCATCGGGACCGGGAAGGTAGTTGGAGTCAGGAGCCCGGAGAAACCCAAACCCGTCCGGCAGGGTTTCCAACACACCCTCGCCGAACACCACGCCGTTTTTCTCCGTCTGTGCCTGCAGGATCGCGAAGATCAGTTCCTGCTTTCGAAGATTAGCGGCGCCCTCGATCTTGAGGTCGCGCGCGACGTCATTCAAATCGGCAATGGTTTTTTGCTTCAACTCGGCAAGATGCATAACCTCTCCCTTGGTGTTTGCCATAGGTATCCCCTTACGCTCCCGGCTATATGGTCAAGGACAAATAAGAACGTGATCAAACATTGAAACGATGCGCAATAGATGATTCGACAATGAATTGGCGATTGTGTCTTTGCTAGAGAGGATGTGTCGTGAAGGACGTATCCGTCTTCGAATCGTGGATATTCTTGCAAACTGAAACTACAGCCGAACTCATCCGCCTGTGCTCACCAAGTCATATTGCGTGGTTCGAGAGATGCCCCGGAAGTTTTGTGTGTGGAGAGAACGTAGACTCGAATTGAAACGATGGGTGAAGCATACCGCGCAAGACGATGGTTGTCAACAGAGAAACCACATATCTCAAGTACCCCCCGATTCCAGTCATTGAGTAAAAACTCATGGGCATAATCCGACCCATTTCGGGAAAGATGCGGCACGGGAACTTGGTTGCAGGCGCAAAGACGGGTGTGCTAAAGGAGCCAATGGGATCGGGAGTCTCCTATGGCACAAGATGACGACCAAGAACATGACCGGCTTTTTACCATCGCCGAGGCCAATCACCTGATTCCTCAGCTGAATACGCGGCTCACCTCCGTCCGACAGGCCAAGGCGGTCTTGGTCCGAACGAAGGCAGACATCCGAAGAGCCAGCGCCAAAGCTGAATATGGGGGTGGAAGCGCCGCCGGTCCGCTGTATATTGCCAGCTTGCAGCAGATCAGTACCAACCTCCAGGCAATCCATGAACTGGGCGTGGTCGTGAAAGACCTTGATCAGGGCCTCTGCGACTTCCCTCATCTCCGCGACGGCCGTGTGGTGTTTCTCTGCTGGAAACTCGGCGAGCGAGAAATCAAATGGTGGCACGAAACCACAAATGGATATAAGGATCGCTGCCCCCTCGAAGACTCCGTCCAGTAACCCAGGAAAGCCACATTTTCAGCCATGAAATTTGTCATTCTCGGTTTTGACGGTCCGGATGGCGAAGCCAAACGAAAAATCTATCGCCCAGCCCATCTAGCCAAGATGGATCCACTCGACCAGCAAGGCCGGGTG
>DATIFR010000035.1:0-13031 GCA_035455145.1 Nitrospira sp. | reverse complement strand
TGTGGTGGATAATGCGAGGCGCTACATCGGCAAGAATGTCGATGTGGTGGTGACCAGCGTGCTCCAGACGACAGCCGGCCGCATGATCTTTACCCGCCTCAAGGAAGAGGCGGAGCGAGAGGAGTTGCAGGTCGCGCGTGTCTAGGAAAACGGTCGCCCTCGTTCCTGCTGCCGGCCGGGGGCTTCGCATGGGCGGGGCCGTCCCCAAGCAGTTTCTCTCGATCGGCGGCCTGCCTCTCATCGTCCATTCACTCCGTACGCTCCAGGCTTCATCCGTCATCGATGCGATTGTGCTTGCCGTTCCGCAGGCCGATCTTGCCTATTGTCAATCCGATATCGTCGATGCCCACCGCTTTACAAAAGTGATCAAGGTGGTGGCCGGTGGTCAGGAGCGTCAGGATTCCGTGCGAAATGCGTTGGCCGTCCTCGACGATCAGGTTGAGATCGTGGTGGTGCACGACGCCGTCCGGCCATTCCTCACCGAGCGCATGCTGGAGGACGTCGTGGCTGCCGCGCGCGCAACGGGAGCGGCAATCATCGCGCTACCGATGCGGGATACCGTCAAGTATGTTGGGGCCGATCATCTCATCGAGCGCACGGTCGATCGGCGGCCGCTCTGGCTCGCGCAGACCCCGCAGGCGTTCAGGCGCGATTGGCTTCAAGAAGCGCATCGGAGGGCGCAGATCGAAGCGGTGCCCGCAACGGACGATGCCTCTCTACTCGAATGGATGGGACGCTCTGTGACGGTCGTGGAAGGGAGCGGCGAGAATATCAAAGTGACGAGGCCGGAGGATATGATCATCGGCGAGGCGATTCTCGCTTCGCGACAGTCGGTGGCGGGGAAAGGATAGATATGGCAACAGGAGCTCGAATTGGCTACGGGTACGACGTGCATCCGCTTGGGCCGGGGCGGAAACTGATTCTGGGCGGGATCGAAATTCCTCACAATAAGGGTCTTCTGGGGCATTCCGATTCCGATGTCTTGGTTCATGCCGTCTGCGATGCGCTCCTCGGCGCAATAGGGGAGGGTGATCTCGGCCGCCACTATCCAAGTTCGGATCCACGGTACAAAGGAATCTCGAGTCTCAAATTATTGGAAGATGTGGTCTCAAAGCTCAAGGTCAAAGGGTATCGCATCGGAAATATCGATACGGTCATTGTGGCGCAGGCTCCGCGCCTCGGCCCACATCTAGTTGCAATGCAGAAGAAGATGGCGGAAGCTGCCGGCATCGATGCGGACCTGGTCAACGTGAAAGTGAAAAGCGGAGAGGGACTCGATGCTGTCGGCAGGGAAGAGGGCATGACCGCCCATGCCGTCTGTTTGATTGAACCGCTCTGATAGTTAAATGTGTGAAAGTTGGAAAGTTCGAAAGTTGAGCATCTTGGAGTGCAGCGGCATTGGCAAAGATCGAGCGATTTGAGGACATCAAGGCTTGGGTGATGGCCAAGGAGTTAGTCGCTGCCATCTATGGGCTCAGCGGGAACGGGAAGTTCGCGCAGGACTTTGGCCTTCGTGACCAAATCAGAAAAGCCTCTGTCTCGGTCATGTCGAACATCGCGGAAGGTTTTGAGCGCGGGTCACAGAAAGAGTTTTCGAGATTTTTACGTATTGCCAAAGGTTCCTCAGGTGAGGTGCGCAGTCAATTGTACATTGCGCTGGAGTTGGGGTATCTTGACCGTGCGGACTTTGAAGAAGTGAAGGCGAAGGCAGAGAACCTGTCAAAAGCCTTGTCAGGATTTATCGGTTATTTAGCACGGGGAAATTGAAAAGTGTCAAAGTTGGAAAGTTTCGGTGGCTGGGTTCTTGCTCTTAAACTTCTTAACTTACAACTTGCTAACTTTCACACTTTCTAACCAAATATGCTTAAAGCTATCCGCCAAGACTTAAAAGCTGTTTTCGATCGTGACCCGGCTGCGACCAGTCGGTTGGAGGTCATCTTTACGTATGCCGGCTTCCACGCCTTGCTGGCCTACCGCATTTCCCATTGGCTAAAAATACACAGGGTGCCGTTTATCCCTCGGCTCATCTCGCAGTTTGCGCGATGGCTGACAGGTATTGAGATCCATCCTTCGGCAAAAATCGGCACGGGATTCTTTATCGACCACGGCATGGGCGTCGTGATCGGAGAGACGGCCGAGATCGGGGATTATGTCACGCTCTTTCAGGGTGTCACGCTCGGAGGAACCGGTAAGGAGCGAGGTAAGCGCCACCCGACGCTGGGGAACCATGTCGTCGTAGGAGCGGGGGCGAAGATTCTCGGTGGAATTACCATCGGCGACAACGTCAAGATCGGCGCCAATTCCGTTGTCCTCAAGAATGTATCCGCCAATTCAACCGTCATCGGAGTCCCGGCTCGTGTGATCAAAACCCAGGGAGAGCGGCTCCCCGATGCCACGATGGACCACATCAACCTGCCGGATCCCGTCAGCGACCGTCTCCTTGCCCTCGAACAGGAGTTAATCGAACTCCGAAAGAAACTCGAGAACCAGGATACCCCGCCGTCCCGCTAGCCTTGCTGTTCCATCAAAATTCCTGAAGTGGATGTACCCGAATGATCCGGACAAGGGAGGTTCGTTGCCTTGAATCTGATTGTCAGGGGTATGACTTGGACATGCAGTCGGCGCGGCGAGGAGCCGCGCTGACTGCGAAGTGGGTTGGTTGCTCGATTAGTTGGATAGGCAAGTGCTCATGAACTTCTTCCGCTCGTCACCTGCTAATTTCTTCTCGCCAGCTTCCTTGTTGCACGCCTTCATTTTCTCCTGCTGAGCTGTTTTCCCGCTTTTCGCCGGCTTCGCGGACAAACACTCCTTCATAAACGCTTTCCGCTCGTCACCCTTTCCCTCGCCGAATCCCTTTGCATTTGCCTGTTCATTGCAGGCTTGCATCTTATTCTGTTGATCCGCGGCTTCGCTGGCCATCGGCGCCAGGGCGATCCCGGACGTAAAGAGCAACAGGACTAACAGGCTGGCAATCTTCATCCTCAATCTCCTTTTGTGAGTAAGTGAGAAGCGAGATGCTTGGCCATATATAGCAGAAACGCTGCAGGATGTCTGTAAGGAATCCGATTAATGGTTGTAATCCACGCGAACGAGGAATAATCCCTGAGGCGGAGCGGTCCGACCTGCAACTGTTCGGTCCTTGGCCACAAGGACCTCTGTCATGCTTTGTGGCGTACGTTTCGAATGGCCGACTTCGGCTAACGTTCCCACGATGGCGCGGACCATGTGTTTGAGAAACCGATCCGCATACGCTTGAATCACCAGATGATCGCCTTGGCGCGTCAGAGACAGTTGTTGGAGATTGCAGGAGGGATCTTCATTGTCGGTCAGAGTGCCTTCAAACGACGTGAAATCGTGTGAGCCGATCAGGTGTGAAGCCGCCTGCCGCATGGCTTCGTCGTTGAGTGGCTTGTAGACATGCCACACATAGGCTCGATCGATGGCTGGCCGCTCCGGACGGTTGAGGATACGATACTCATAGAGTTTGCCGCAGGCACCGTATCTCGCGTGAAATTCATCGGGCATGAGAGACGCAGATCGCACGGCGATGTCATCCGGCAGTCTGGCATTGAATCCCCTGGTCCATTCACGAGCAGTCCAGTCACGCTCGATTCGAAAACTGACGACTTGTCCCAGGGCATGGACACCGGCGTCGGTCCGGCCCGCGCCGATCACCGAGACCTTGTGCTGCGTCAATTGATAAATTGCGGTTTCGAGAGCCTCTTGAATCGTCGGTTGGTCCGGTTGGCGTTGCCAGCCGGCATAACGCGAGCCGTCGTACTCGACGATTAACTTCACGGTTGGCATGGCATTGTTGGGACAAATTCAGGATGATTCATCGGGCGGGCTGTTTCGATGCTACGAGGAACGCCTGCACGCCTTCGAGCAGCGATTCGGCGACGCGTGTCGTAAACGCACTCGTTCGAAGGAGGTCTTCTTCGGCTGAATTGGAAATGTACGCAATTTCCGCCAAGATGCTCGGCATGCTCGTGTAGCGAAGCACGTAAAAAGGCGCGGTTTTTACGCCATGGTCCACGAGCGCATAGTGGCCGTTCAAGTGGGTGATCATGGCTTCTTTGGTGTTCCAGGCGAGTTCAAGCGATGTTTCGATCTTCTTTGCGGTCAGGAGATCGGCCACGAGGTATTCCCAGCCGACTCCGGTGCTGCTCAGAGGAGTCCCGTTTTCTCGTGCTGCTACTTCCAGGGCGCGTTGGTCCTTGGCTTCTCCAAAGTGATAGATTTCTATGCCTCTCACGGACCGTTGCGGGTGGGAATTCACGTGGATTGATACAAAGAGGTCGGCATCGTTGCCATTCGCGAACTTCGCGCGATCTTCGAGTTCCACGAACACGTCTCGCTCCCGGGTCATAAGGACGCGGATCCCCGGTTGCCTGCTGAGCAAGTCGCGCAGTTTCAGCCCGACTTTGAGCGTGATGTCTTTTTCTTCGGTCCCGCGCCGCCCGTGAGCCCCGGGGTCCTTCCCGCCGTGTCCCGGGTCGATCACGATAGTCGTGAAGGACTTCGCACGAGGAGGATTCGGCTGGGGTGGCGGGTCGGGTAAGCGCGAGGGCTCGGTTGGTTCGAGGGGGCGAGAAAAATCCTGGGGGCTTGACGGGGCGACGTCGATGACGAGTCGTGGAGGATTCGTCAGCGAGAATAATTTGTATGTGTGGAACGTGCCGTTCGGGAGCGAGACGGCAACGGTGTCAGCCGATGTTTGTCTGATCACGAACGGCTTGGCGAGCGTCCCGTTTGCAATCTTGGTTTGAGCCGACTTGCTCAGGATCGCGTGAGGAATTTCCAGGATGACACCATCAGCCTGGGCCGGGATGTATTTGCGAGCGCGCGTTTTCCGATCAAGGTCGAGGACGAGCCTGGTCGAGCCAGACTCGACAGCGGTCCTTAGATTCTCGATCATGGCGGGAGACATCCTCACGGGAGCCAGGCTGACTTGTTCCGTGCGTGACCGTTTCGAGTGGCGTGGCTGCTCGCGGCGCGTCTCCTGTGTGGCGGCCAGGACCTGGTCGAGACCGGCAACAACTGGAAAAGTACCTTGCAGGCCTGAGAGCCCGGTTAGAAGGATGAGACAGGCTGTACGCCAATAGGCTAACGGCATGGATTTTCACGAAACTTGCAGGGATTCATATCTATGTCTCAGATGTTTTGAAACTTGTCAAGGGGAGCCGCATTAAGTCCGAGATGAGCGTTCATTGACAGTGCGTCTTAGCCGGCGGTAGGGTTTCGCATGGCGATGCACGTGATCATCGATGGGTACAATCTTCTCGCCCGTATCGGAGGAATGGGAGTTCTACACTCTGAGATGGCCCGGGAAGCTCTCCTCCGGGATCTGGCGGCGTATCGACAGCGGAAAGGCCATGCCGTGACGGTGGTCTTTGACGGATGGCAGCATGGCCAGCCGATCGAAGGGCGAGAGCATCGTGCGGGAGTCCAGGTGATCTACTCGAAACGGGGCGAGCGGGCCGATCAAGTCATCCAACGGCTGGCACGGGAGTATGGCTCCGACTGCGCGATCGTGAGTTCCGACCATGAGATTGTGGCGACGGCCAAAGCTCATGGGGCTTTCATAATGGGCGCTCAGGAATTTTCCGATAAGCTGCGAGCGCTGTCACAGTTTGCCGGCGTGCTGGCGCACAAGGAATTGGATACGGAAGAGGATTCTCGCACGAGACGGGACCAGGAGAAAAAGGGTAATCCCCGAAAGCTGCCGAAAGCGCAGCGACAGCGCAGCAAACAGCTTAGGCGATTTTAAAGAGACGCTTGGCGTTTGCCGATGTCAGCTCTCCGATGCGAGCGGCGGAGAGACTGTTTGTTCCACTGTGAATCTCGGCCAGTTGTTGTGCGACATAGGAAACGTAGGCCGGTTCGTTGCGTTTTCCTCGATGGGGCACTGGAGTCAAATAGGGGCAGTCGGTTTCGATCAGCACACGGTCCAGTGGCGTATTTTTAGCGATTTCGCGCAGCATCGTCGCATTCTGAAACGTTAAGATCCCCGCGAAGGACAAATAGAATCCAAGATCCAACGCATCCTTCGCCAGCCAGGCATCCCCGGAAAAGCAGTGAAACACTCCGCCGACATCTGACGCCTTCTCTTCCTTCAAAATCGCAATCGTATCTTCTTGAGCTTCGCGAGTATGGATAATGACGGGAAGTTTCAATTCGCGTGCGAGCTGAATCTGTTCTCTGAATCGATCCCGCTGGTCTTTCGGTGAGGAATGGTTGTAGTGATAGTCCAGTCCGATCTCGCCGTAGGCCACGACGTTCTTGTTCCGGGCCAGCCGGCGGAAATCGTCGTACCAGCCGTCGCCGATGTGCTTCACCTCATGGGGGTGCACTCCGATTGAGGCATACACGAAGGAGTATTGATCGGCGAGTGCAACGGCAGCCCGGCTGGTTGACAGATCGCAGCCGATGGTGACGAACGCCCCGACGCCCGCTTCGCGCGCGCGGGCGATCATCGCGTCCCGGTCGTCGTTGTATCGGGCGTCATCCAGATGTGTATGCGTGTCAATCAGCATGTGATTGCGCGATCTTTGGTGCAGCAGAACAAAGAGACGACGTGTTAGGCGGGCTTCGTGACGATGCTATCGGCCAACTCGTTCAAGAGCGAGGCGGTTTCGTCCCACCCGAGGCAGGCGTCGGTGATCGAGACACCATAGGCGAGCGGGATACCCTGTTTCCAGGTTTGCTTGCCCGGATTCAAATTGCTTTCGAGCATCAACCCCATAATGGATTGGCGTCCTTCCCGGAACTGGCGGAGGACGTCGCGGGCGACAAGGCCCTGGCGTTTGTGATCCTTGCTGGAATTGTCGTGCGAACAATCAATCATGATAGGACGGGCGATGCCTTCGCCGGCCAGAGCGGCCTCAGCACGGGCGACATGTTCAGCATCATAGTTGGTTTTTCCGCCGCCGCCGCGCAACACGATATGGCGATCGGGGTTGCCCATAGTCTTAATGATCGAGGTCTGGCCATCGGCATTGATCCCGACGAAATGATGAGGCGTGCGGGCCGATGTCATGGCATTGATGGCAACTTGCAGGCTCCCTTCTGTCCCATTCTTGAAGCCGACCGGCATGGAGACACCGCTGGCCATTTCCCGGTGGGTCTGGCTTTCCGTAGTGCGGGCGCCGATGGCGGTCCAGCTAATCAAATCGGCGATATATTGGGGACTGATCGGATCGAGCAATTCGGACGCACAGGGTACGCCACGCTGATTGATTTTCAATAAGATAGTTCTGGCCAGTTCCATGCCAGTGGCAATGTCGCAGGAACCGTCCAAATGGGGATCGTTGATGAGTCCCTTCCAGCCGATCGTCGTCCTGGGTTTCTCGAAATAGGTTCGCATGACGATTAGGAGCCGATCGCGGAGCGCGTCCGCGACTGAATTGAGTCTTTCGGCATATTCATAGGCCGATTCCGGATCATGGATCGAGCAGGGGCCGACGATAACGAGTAGTCGCTCGCGGTCCTGGCCATGAAGAATGCGCCGGATGGCGTCGCGGGTTTCCACGACCAATGCCGCTGCATCATCGGTGATCGGCAGTTTGGTCTTGATGGCGCGCGGTGATGGCAACGCCTTGATTTCTATAACGTGTTGATTGTCGAGGGGTCGGTTCATCGCCCAGCCTTTTCGTTTCCGATAAGAGGGTCAGCATAACGAAATGTTGAAGAAATGTCTACTGAGATAGGTGTAACTCATTGATGTATAAAGGTTTCGACTCCATAGGTTGTGGCTCTTGTTTGACAGTGTTCTTGGTATTGTGGTACTCACTGCCCCCTCGATGAATTCTTCAAACCTATCAAACCGGTTGAGAAGCGGCCTCTCCCTCGGGCTAATCCTGTTGCTGCTCGCCATTGCACCCTTTGCGGTCGCGCAGGACGTGCACCACGAACTGGCTGCGGCTGATACCGATGGGCACGAGCACTCGGATACCGACCTCTGCCAGTGGGTTCAGCACCACACTTCCGGTTCTATTGATCTCGGTGGACCGATCTTTTCTGCATGGGACACGGTCAAACAGTTTGACGTCCCTGCTCCGACGATCCTGCTTTCGGTTGAGTTTGCCTCTGTCGGTCCTTCCCGCGCCCCGCCCCGCATCTAAGCTCCTAACGAATCGTGCTGTATGGGTTGGCTCCGTCTGTTCATGAGGCGGCAGCCACGGCACCATTTCTTGTTTTCTATAGCGAATGGTTCTAGAGGTTCCGATGCGACGGTCTGTGCCGATGGGTAGTGGATTGATCTTGTTCCTCATACTGGTGGTCTCAGGTGGGTGGGGGATGACTTCCTTGCTCTCTGCCGCCGAAGGCGATGCGCTGACGACGATTCAAGGAACCGTCCAGAACCAGGACTTGAGGCGGGTGGCCCAGGCGGTGGTCGAGGTGAAGAATCAGGAGGGTGTGACCATAGCGACCGGTGTTTCAAACGATGCCGGAGAGTTCTCCCTTTCTGTTCCTGCCGGTGGGACCTACTCCGTCAGTGCGGTGCAGGAGACCTATCGAAGCGAGTACGTGGTGCTCGTATTAGGGGCGGATCAACCCAAGCCCGTGGCGTTGACCTTATCCAAGACCAAAGAGATCGCCCTGGAAGTAGTCGCGCCGTTACCGCCCATTCAATATAAAGCCTCGAGCGAAACCTATTCGGTCAGCCGCAAAGACATTGAAACGTTGCCGAAAGGGAATAACAACGATGTCTATGAAGTGCTGCTGACGATTCCCAGCGTAGCGTATGGAGCACTGAAGCAGACCCATATCCGGCAGGACCATGCCAATGCGCAATTCCGTATCGACGGGATTCCAATTCCGGACACCGTGAGCGGGGCCTTTGCCGATATTGTTCCTCCGCGGGCTTGGGAGCGGGCCGATATGATTCTTGGCGGGATGGAAGCGCAGTACGGCAACAGGACGGTTCTCGTCCTGGATATTACGAGCAAGAGCGGAACAAGGCCGGGATTTGGGTCCGTCCAAATGTTCGGCGGATCGAACGAAACGGTGAATCCATCGTTTGAATATGGAGGAGCGATCGGAGAGAAGGTTCGATTCTACGTCTTGAACAGCTTCGTCTCAACGAACCGGGGGATTGAGCCTCCGACGCTCGGGAAGACGAACGACCACAACCAGAGCGAGAAGAACAATACGTACCTTCGCGGCGACTATCAGCATGATAATCGAAACAGCATCAGCTGGGTTTTTCTCAATTCTGTGGCCAAGTATCAGATTCCGACGATCCCCAACCTTGAAGCCAACCCCGATGTGCTGACGTTATTGCCGGGGTTCACGCCCAATGCCTCACAATCCGTCAATCAGTTTCAGAAGGAGAACAACCAGTACAGCCATCTGGTCTTGCGGCACGATGTGAATGCCGCGAATTTCTTCAACGTCGGACTCTATTTTCGGAGAGGGCAGGCCGATTTCAACACCGATCCGCTGAACGCCTTGGCCTTTGAAAGCGATGTGAACAGCGCGCAGACCTCCAACCAGAGACGTATGGCCTACAGCGGTGGTGTGCGGGTTGACCACACCTGGGTTCCTAACAGCCAGCACCTATTTAAGACCGGCATGCAGATCGATTACAGCCGGGCCAACAATACGGCGCAGATCTTTGCATTCGATACGAGCGGCGGCACACCGGTGGGACCGGTCATTTCGCGCGAAGCGTCGAACCAGAACATTCAGTGGCGGGAGGAGTTTTGGGTGCAGGATCAATGGAGCCCCAACTCGCAATGGACCTTCAATGTCGGGGCCCGCCTCGACGTGATTCAAGGGTTTTACAACGAGGGGCAAGTCAGCCCACGTGTCGGTATCACCTATAAATATAATCAGGCCAACGTCTTCCATGCGTATTATGGTCGTCTCTTCACGCCGCCAAACATCGAGCAGGTGGCGTTCGTCAGGTTAAACGTGCAGAACACTACCGCGCAGCCGGACGATCCAACCGGTTTCAGTCCGCGCGCAGAACGTTCACATTACTTCGAGGTAGGGAGCTATCACGCGATCAGCCGATACGCCACGTTGGAACTGACCGGCTACTACAAGCTCGATCATTTCATGTCGGATGCGGGCCAGTTCGGGTCGACACCGTTGCTGAATTCCTTTGCCTTCGAGCGAGGGTGGAAGCGAGGTATCGACGGCGCGTTGAAGGTTCAAATCACCGATGATCTCACCGGACGGGGCAATGTGGCGTGGGGGCAGTGCAAAGGTTACGGGCTGCAGTCCGGACAATATCTGCTTGATCAGGGGGAGATCAACGATATCAATTCTAACGGCGGAGTATTCTGCGATCACTCGCAGTTCATGACGAGTTCAGCGGTGCTATCCTATCGACTGTTGGAACGAACTCATGTTACCGGCCAGATGCTCTATGGTTCAGGATTGCGTACGGCACAGGAGGGAGCCAAGACGAATTCCTCCCACGAGAATTCCTATACCGTTTACAATGCGTCGATTACGCATACGATTCCATTGCCGTGGCACGATCAAAAGATGCTGCTGGGTTTTGATATCCTCAATTTATTAGATCAACAATATTTCTATAACCGGGGAGAAGGCAGTATCGGACTCGGGATTGCCCATGCGGGGATGCCGAGGTCGTATTTCTTTCGTGCCCAATGGTTCTTCTGATATATGGTGTTCAACATGAGCGTGATAAGCGATAGCATGATCAACGCAACCAGGCGGATTGTGTTTTGCTGTGCGCTCTGGGTGTGTCTCCTGCCGGTTGCTGCGTACCCTGTGGTCGGCGATGAAGCGACGCATGAGACGGACCATCAGGAAGACGTGTTGGAGTTGCCGGAGGTCCATGTGCATGGGCTTCCGCTCAATAAGGATCAGCAGCTTGGGCCCGTCGTCAAATTGACTCCCTGGCCCGGCATTCCTCCCTCGCTCGATGGGAAGGAACTTGATGACTGGATGAAGGCCCGTCTGCTGGTATCGAAGGATGCAAAAGTGACTGTTGTGATCCTTGAGCCCTGTAAGCATCGAGAATTGACCGTTGCCGGAATGGCCGCCCTGGGCAAATGGACCTTCGAGCCTCAGATGAAAGGTGATGAGCCGATCGACGGCGAGCTGACGGTTCGCATTCACTTCCACACCCGATAACATTTCCAGTCATGCTATGATGGCCGCGTGAATTTGGATGAATCTCTCTTTCGCGCCATCAACGGGCTTGCCGGGCAATCGACAAGCCTCGATTGGCTCGCATTGACCTTGTCCTCGCCCGATACACTCTGGACACCAGGAATTCTGCTGAGCTGTTATTGGCTCTGGCTTAGCTGGCGTGAAGCTGTGATCGCCGCGCCGGTGCTCGGCGGATTGATTGGGCTCCTCGATTTCATCGGAGCACAGCTAAAACATGTTGTCGCAAGGTCACGCCCTTGCATGGTGTTGTCAGATATCCATCAGCTTGAGGCGTGTGGAAAGGTTTTCGGATTCCCCTCGAACCATGCCATCAACACGGCCACCGCGGCCGCCTTCCTGCAGGTGTTGTATCCTCGTTCTGGCTGGGTCAGTTGGCCGCTGGTGTTTCTTGTGGGCGTCGCGCGCGTGTTTATCGGCGCCCACTACGCAACGGATGTGATCGGTGGGTGGGTGTTGGGGGGAGTTTGTGGCGCTGGCGCGGCCTGGCTTTTGCTGCAGTGGCCACGGTTTCGTGAGCAATCAATAATATCCGCGCCACCTGTCGAGCGAGCCTCAGATTAAGTTGTCTTTCTTGTCTCAACGCAACACAATAGATTCTCTTGCCAACGTGCGACGTCGTATCCTCGTCCGATCAGTACGATCGCCTGATCCGGCTCGTCCAGCAGCATCACTGGCGTGATCGTGGCTTGATCCGGCGGGGCATACTGAAACTCCTGCAGCTCCGGCTCCTGAGCAAAACGGAAGTAACCTTTCGCACGTTCCATTTCTTTGGGCAGCGTTTTGCTCCATGCGAGGAATCGTTGACGGTTCAACGGTCCTGGTAGTCGGACTGTCGTGGCAATCGGGTGGAATGCGGCGCGGGCAGTGGCGGGCGACAGCTGTGGCTTGCCAAACACCACATTCATCGGAATCTGTGCTTTAGCTGATGGATGAGGCGCCAGCAGAGCCGTTGGATCGATTCGAGCATGGGTCGTTTCCCATACACGAGCCATAGCGTTCTTTGCAATGATCGCATCCTTGAACTGCTCCCAATGACCTGGCACATAGAGATCCCGCTTATTCAAGATGAGTTCGTCGGCACAGCGAATAGCTTGGGTGGTAACATATTCGCTCGAAGCGCTTTGCTCGGCTGAGATCGGATGGAGCAGGGCGATGATACGTTCGAGCTTCGCGAGTCTGGCCGTATAGAGGTCCGTGACGGCGTCGACGACTTCGGTCGGGTCGGCTAAGCCTGAGCATTCAAGGACGATCAGTTCCGATCCATAGTCTTTGACCAGCTGTGCAATCCCCCACGAGAGGTCTTCTTTCGTATCGCAGCACACGCATCCTCCGGCAAGGTTCATGACCTGCTCGGCAATGGTCCCCACACGGGGGCCGTCGATACTGACTTCGCCCGCTTCGTTCATCAGGACTCCTGCTCGAATGCCGTGACCCTTCCAATGCTCAAGGAGTCTCATCAAGAGCGTAGTTTTCCCCGCTCCGAGAGCACCGCAGAGGACATAAAAAGGGACGGGGGGTTGCGACATGACGTCAGCGACTATCGATGGACATGAAGTGATTCGCCGTCCCGATGCTGCTCGGCGAGCTTTCTGAGATCGCAATGCACCGCCTCGGGGTGACTGCAGGACGTTTCCATCTGGATGGTCATGTGCTTGATCCCGAAATCGGAGGCGATGCGGTCACGGATCGACTGCAGCAGCACGTTCGTCAACGCGTTGTCTTCTCCATCGACGAGAACATGGCAGGTCAGCATGATCAGGCGTGGCTCGACCGCCCAGATATGGAGATCGTGCACATTCTTGACCCCCGGAAACGTCTCGATCACGGCTGCGACATGGGAGGAACTGATGCCGGGCGGCGTTGAGTCTAACAGCACA
>DATIFR010000034.1:0-11040 GCA_035455145.1 Nitrospira sp. | reverse complement strand
GTGTGGGTGTGTGGCCACAGCCTCCAGCAAGGCAGGAGGGAAATCTTTGGGGTGGGGAGAGGTAAAGCGCACGCGTTCGATTCCCGGCACATCGGCGACCGCTGTGAGCAATCGGGCAAAGTCCCATTCACCGAAACGATAAGAGTTGACGTTCTGGCCGAGGAGCGTGATTTGCTTGAATCCCTGAGCTGCAATCAGGCGCGCCTCTTCCACGATGCCGATCGGGTCTCTCGAGCGCTCTCGGCCTCTCGTATAAGGCACCACACAAAAACTGCAAAAATTGTCGCATCCGCGCATGACGGCGATCCAGGCGTTCACACCGTCACGGCGTTCCGGTATCACGTCGTCGTAGGTTTCGTACTCGGATAAGTCAACGGCCAGACCTTTCAATGCCTCGCCCTGCTCCTGGGATCGAACCGCATTGTCGATCAACATAGGCAGTTGACGGTAGGCATCCGGACCGGCCAGCACATCCACTAGCGGCTCTTTTGCTGTCAGTTCTCCTTTGAGATTTTGCGCCATACATCCGAGCACCCCCACAACCAAGGGGCGACTTTTCTTAAGCGCCCTGAGATCCGAGAGGTGGGTATAGACTTTCGTGTGTGCATTCTCACGGATGGCACAGGTATTCATGAGAATGATATCGGCGCGTTCTCGGTCTTCCGTGAATACGTAGCCCTCTCGCTTCAGTAGCGAACGAACAAGTTCCGAGTCGTATTCGTTCATCTGGCATCCGAACGTCTCAATATGAACCTGCCGGGGATGGCGTTGTCCGTTCATAGAAGGGGTATTCTCCGTTCCGCCTTATCGGACGCCTGCAACTGCCCCACGGCCCAACGATCCGATGCTCCGGTAATGCGCACTTGTCGGATTTGGTTGGTCAGGTCGACTTCTGAGGCCACTGCAACCTTCAAGAAGTGCGGCGTGGTTCCCAGCCTGAATCCTTCTGTTTCACCCGACTCGAAGAGGACCGGGACAGTGGCTCCGATCGCCTGCTCAGCAAAGGCCAGCCTCTTTTCGCGAGAGAGACCAGCCAAGAGTTTTGCTCGCTGTCGAGCGACATGGACCGGAACTTCTCCGGAAAGCTTTGCGGCGGTGGTCCCTGGTCGCTTGGAGAATGTGAAGACGTGGAAGTATGAGAAGGGCAATTGTCGGGCTTGGTCCACCGTCTGTGCAAACGCCGTTTCGGATTCACCGGGAAATCCGACCATCAAGTCGGTTCCTAAACCAAGTCCGGGAACCGTCGTGGCCGCTCGTTGGATGAGCGAGCTAAATTCCGCGACACTGTAGGGGCGATGCATGGCTGAAAGGATTTCATCATCTCCGCTTTGGAGCGGGATGTGGAGATAGGGGCAGAGTTTCGCGGATGATGCCATGCGATGGAGGAGAGCGTCCGTGACCGTTGTCGGTTCGATGGACGAAATCCTAATTCGTTCAAGACCTTCGATGGTCTCCAGTCGCTTGATGAGTTCGACGAGGCCCACCCCATCTTGATGATATTGCCCGATATTGACGCCTGTCAGGACGACTTCCCGGTAGCCACCCTTGACGAGTAGCTTTGCTTCGAGCAGCACATCGTTCGCCAAACGGCTGCGTTCGTGGCCCCGCGCGAAGGGAATGAGACAAAAGCTGCACATCACGTTGCAGCCGTCCTGAATCTTCAGCAATGCTCTCGTCGAATCGGGTTCGCCGAAGTCGGGAAGTGCGAAATCTTCGCGATCGATCGTCTTCGTATGGAGCACTTCGGGGGTCGGCTGCTTTCTCAATTCCTGGGGGGCCGGCAAGAACGAGGGCAAGTCCCACTTGAACTGGTTACCGACAATGAGATCAATCCCGGGAATCGTCCGCAATTCATGCACGCCGGTTTGTGCGTAACAGCCGGTAACTGCCACGAAGGCGTCGGGGGAATGGCTCAACGTTTTACGAATGACATAGCGGCAGGTTCGCTCTGCCTCATCCGTGACAGAGCAGGTGTTGACGACGAGCAGATCTGTAGGCTGACCGAACTCGACGACATCGTAGCCGTCTCGTCTCAGTCGAGACTCGAGCACGGCCGTTTCCGCCTGATTGAGGCGACAGCCCAACGTGTGAAGTGACGCGCGTTTCGTCATAAGCTGCACATTATAGAGAGATGCTCGATCGCCGAGCAAGGTGCCTCTGCCTTCCAGGCCTCCGGTTGAAGGCCTTCCAATAGCGTGGTAGCATGGACCGCATCATTGCGCGCACGAGGGGAAGCCTATCGTGATAGTTCGCCGGGGCGTCACCATCTTTTTCCTCTTCATTGCTCTGCTAGGTTCCGGGAGTGCCGGCTGGTCGAAAGAGCTGCTTCCCGTCGAACCGGATGTGAGCACGCGAGTCGATGAGCTGTATGACCACGAAGCTCGGTTGTTCCTCATGCTCTTTTCCTTGAACGGCAACGGAAAGATCGACTATGTCACCGGGCGATTGGTGCAGGAATATGCGCGGAGCAACTTCGGCAATCCTGTGTACCAGACCGAGGTCCATCCTCTTTTCTATTGGTGGAACCACACCATGTGGAACGATCCGGAGCAGGACGGAGTCAACGGAAATGAACGTGTGTACCAAGAGAACGTAGAGTTCGACATTTCCCGCTATAAGCCCTGCTCCTTTAACGGCCAACCTTGCTAGGTCTCCAGTCTCTCCTTCGGACCGTCCAGCCGTTTCATTGCCGCTCAGACGCATTTCGTGAATCTCCTGAGGCTGTGCTCCGGCCGGTGTTATGCTAGCCGCACAGCTCAAGTCACTCACGTCCAATGGCTACGGGTTCTCTTAAACAACTTCTCGGCAACAAGCGCATCGGCATCATGTTGCCGCTGGGCTTCGCTTCAGGTCTGCCGCTGGCTCTGACGGCCGGTACGTTACAGGCCTGGCTGGCCGTGGTCGGTGTTGACCTCAAGACGATCGGCATCTTCACGCTGGTTGGGCTGCCTTACACGTTGAAGTTTCTGTGGGCGCCGCTGATGGATCGGATCGTGCCTCCTTGGTTGGGTCGGCGCCGTGGCTGGATGTTGCTGACGCAAATCGCCGTGGCCATCGGCCTGGCATTCATGGGACTCACCGGTCCGGGCGATCATCCGGAGTGGTTGGGAGTTATCGCGCTTGGCGTCGCATTTATGTCCGCCTCACTCGACATCGTGTATGACGCCTATCGGACGGATCTGCTCCTGCCTCATGAGCGGGGATTCGGTGCCGCTGTCTGGGTCAACGGCTATCGCTTTGCACTGTTGCTAGCCAGTGCCGGCGCCCTGATTTTGGCCGACTATATCGGATGGCAAGGCACATATCTGCTTCTAGCAGCGCTGATGGGAACCGGAGTCGTGACAATTCTGCTCAGTCCTGAACCGGCGACGGTCGCCGCAGGGCCGGCGAATCTGGCGGAAGCCGTGGGACTTCCCCTTCAGGAATTGTTTGCCCGTCCCGGAATTTATGGATTGCTGAGCCTCATCGTGCTTTATAAGGTCGGTGATGCCATCGCAGGCTCGTTGCAGACCGCCTTCTTCATCGGAGGTTTAGGGTTTTCTGCAAGCGACGTGGGCTACGTCAAAGGAATCGGAATCGCGGCCACGCTGCTGGGTGCATTGGCCGGTGGGCTTGCGATGGCGAAACTCGGCCTCGTGCGCTCGTTGTTGCTGTTCGGTGCCCTCCAGGCCCTCTCCAATCTTTCGTTCATGATCCTGGCGTGGATCGGCAAGAGTTATGTCGGTCTTGCTGCCTCGATCGTCGTGGAGAATGTCACGGGCGGGATGGGTACCGCGGCCTTCGTCGCATTGGTGATGTCGCTCTGCGATCATCGTTTTACGGCGACGCAATTTGCGTTGTTATCTTCACTGGAAGCGTTAGGGAGAGTTTTCTCTGGGCGTCCCTCGGCCGAATTGGTGGCACTGGTAGGATGGGCGCAGTTTTTCTTCCTCTCCTTTCTGCTGGCTCTGCCCGGTGTCTGGTTAGTCTGGCAGTATCGAAACCAACTTCCTCAGGAGGCAGAGGAGGGGAACATGCGAGAAGCAAGCCTATGAAGTCGATGCCATACGACGCTGAAGAAATAATACAAACAAGAGGAGCGTCGGCAATGGGGCAAGGGCGAAGGGGACGAGCCAGATCCATACATTCTTCGCCCGCATGCGGGCCTGGTCGATCATCCAAACAAAGACCCAGATGATCAAGCCGATGTAGTTGAGGGCCATCCACCTAGTCGTATGAATTTTCAGCCCGCTGGTACTGTCGGGAGCGCCGTGCACCAGAAAGACCCCCAGCATGAGCACGAACAGTCCCAAGAGTACTGCCACAAGACGTTTGCTCCAAACGAACATATGCCCTCCAGCGCGGTTGGTTGCACGACTACACCCGTTCGATTTGACGACGCAGGATACGCTAGGCTAATGATGATACTGGATTTTGTCAAAGGGTGATCCGCGTGACTGTACTCCGCCTGATCCTGTTGGTGGCGTTCTTGAGCTTGTGCATCGGCCTCGCGCTCACGAATCCCACTATGGATGATTACTTAAGGTTTGTTGAAGCCGAATTGGGAAAAGCATTGGATCGAAGCGATCAGCCGCCAGGTAGCCGCGAAGGCGCCATGGTTAGATCAATCTATCGTTCACATAGTCACGAGCTGGTCACGAGCTTCGTTCGTCCTCGCACCGTTCGCCATAATTGGGGACTTGCGAGCTCGTATGAGAGTAGATTATTCGACTCACAGATTCTTGTTGTTGGGGTTGGTGGCCGGTTCATTCCTCTAAAGGGTAACGACGAGGCCATACTTCGCCTCGGGAGGATGGCCTTCTAGTTTTCACGTTTCGGCAGGGGCTTGGTTGTGCGGACAGGCTCGTTTTCACCCTCAAAATCTGTGGATAAAACACCGTAAATCGTCCGAAATCAGCCACTGGTACGAAGCAGCAGTTATCCACAGGCTTTCCTCACTATCCCCAACCGAACCACAATATTTGGTATTGACAATTATTCGGAATGGCTATATGTAGTCATTCCGCTGCTGGATCCCCGTAGGCAGAACATGCAGCCGGCAGTTTTTGACACGATAATCTGAGGTAGCATGACCCGTCTCAGCGCCTCCGGTTTTCCGACTCAGTCCAAAGCCACCTAGAGCGACCACATTACCCTTGGGGGGAGGAGAGATCGTGAGAATAGAACGACGATTTACACGGTCCGGACAAAGTCCCTATGAAGGCTTGACGTTCGTGAAACGCTCGTCGGAGATCCGTAACCCCGATGGTTCGACCGTCTTCAAGTTGGACCAAATCGATATTCCCGACTCATGGTCCCAGCTCGCCATCGACATTCTGGCGCAGAAATACTTTCGAAAGGCCGGAGTGCCCCAACGAGATGAGGCCGGCAATCCGATCATGGGACAAGACGGCAAGCCGGTTTTAGGGGGAGAGCGAGATGCCCGGCAGGTCTTCGAACGATTGGCCGGTTGCTGGACGCACTGGGGAAAAGCCTACGGCTATTTCAAGACCATTGAAGACAGTGCCGCCTTCCATGACGAGCTGTGTTACATGCTGGCCCACCAGATGGCCGCACCCAACTCGCCCCAGTGGTTCAATACGGGACTGCACTATGCGTATGGGTTGTCCGGTCCGGCACAAGGCCATTACTACGTCGATCCGAAGACCCGCGAGGTCGTGAAAGCGACCAACGCATTCGAACATCCGCAGCCGCACGCCTGTTTCATCCAATCCGTCGATGACGATCTCGTCAACGAGAACGGCATCATGGATTTATGGGTGCGGGAAGCCCGCCTGTTCAAGTATGGCTCCGGCACCGGGACGAATTTTTCGAGATTGCGCAGCGACGGTGAGTCGCTTTCAGGCGGCGGGCGTTCGTCAGGATTGATGTCGTTCCTGCGGATTGGCGACCGGGCGGCTGGCGCGATCAAGTCCGGCGGCACCACGAGGCGGGCGGCGAAGATGGTCTGCTTGGATTTGGACCATCCCGATATCGAGGAATTTATCGATTGGAAGGTGGTCGAAGAACAGAAAGTCGCGGCGATGGTGACCGGCTCGAAAATCTGCGCCCAACGCCTGAATGCCGTGCTCAAGGCTTGTCATGTCGTCGACGCAGAAGGCACACCGCGCATCTCGATCGACCCGAAGCAGAACCCGATTCTGAGGGAAGCGCTCACGGCGGCCCGGCGCGATGCCGTGCCCGAAGCCTACATTCAGCGGATGTATTCCTACGCGCAGCAAGGGTTCACACATTTTGTATTTCACGAATACGATACGAATTGGGACGGCAAGGCGTATCAAACGGTATCCGGGCAAAACTCCAACAACAGTGTCCGTATTCCAAACGAGTTCTTTGCGGCTTTGGAGGTTGACGGCGATTGGCAACTGAAACGTCGGATCGACGGCAAGGTTTCTAAAACCGTCAAAGCGCGCGACTTGTGGGACCGCATCGCCTGGGCCGCATGGATTTGCGCCGACCCGGGCACGCAATACGATACGACCATCAACGAGTGGCACACCTGCCCGGAGGATGGACGTATCAATGCGTCGAATCCCTGCTCCGAATATATGTTCCTCGACGACACAGCCTGCAACCTGGCCTCGTTGAACCTCGCCCAGTTCTTCACAGCCGACGGCCAGTTCGAACTGGAGCATTTCCGTCATGCCGTGCGCATCTGGACCGTCGTCCTGGAAATCAGCGTGCTCATGGCGTCGTTCCCCAGCCGGGCGATTGCCGAGAGAAGCTACCAGTTCCGGACCCTGGGCCTCGGATATGCGAATCTCGGTACGGTGCTCATGCGGCAGGGGATTCCCTACGACTCTCCCAATGCACTGGCGATTTGCGGCGCGTTAACCGCCATCATGACCGGTGAGGCATACAGCGCATCGGCGGAAATGGCTGCAGAACTATGGCCATTCCCGGGCTATGCCAAAAATCGTGAAGCGATGTTATGCGTCATCCGCAACCATCGTCGTGCGGCGTACAACGCGCCAAAGGAAGAGTATGAAGGATTGACGATCAAGCCGATGGGCATTCAGGCGGAATATTGTCCTCCCGACTTGCTGATTGCCGCACGGCGTGCATGGGATCGCGCGCTCGAATTGGGAACGGCCTATGGATATCGCAACGCGCAGGTGACCGTCATTGCGCCGACCGGCACGATCGGTCTGGTCATGGATTGCGACACGACGGGAATCGAGCCGGACTTTGCCCTGGTGAAATTCAAAAAGCTGGCCGGCGGCGGCTACTTCAAGATCATCAACCAGAGCCTGCCGCCCGCTCTGACGAGTTTGGGTTATACGGAATCCCAGGTGCAGGACATCGTCAGCTATTGTGTCGGCCGGCAGACCTTGCAGGGCGCACCGTTCATCAATCATGAATCGCTCAAACAAAAAGGATTCGACGATGCGGCGCTGGCGCGCCTGGAGAGCGGATTGGCGCAGGCCTTTGAAATCCAGTTCGCCTTCAATAAATACGTACTCGGCGAAGATTTCTGCCGCGAGAAACTCGGACTGACCGACGTCCAGTTGACCGAGGCGAATTTCAACATGCTGAAGGCCCTTGGATTTACCCAGGAGGAAATCGCGGCGGCAAACGATTATTGCTGCGGCACCATGACGGTCGAAGGCGCGCCGCATCTCAAGGCTGAACATCTGCCGATTTTCGATTGCGCCAACCGGTGCGGTCGCATCGGTCAGCGATACATCGCGGTCGATGCGCACATTCGCATGATGGCGGCGGCACAGCCGTTTATCAGCGGTGCAATCAGCAAGACGATCAATATGCCGGCCGACGCCACGCTGGACGAGGTCAAGGATGCCTATCTCTTTGCCTGGAAGAGTATGGTCAAGGCCGTGGCGCTCTATAGGGACGGTTCCAAGTTGAGCCAGCCGTTGTCCGCGTCGACGGACAGCGGAAAGACAGTCGAGGCTTCCGCGGAAGTCCTCACCATAGCGGAAAAAATTACTGAACGGATCCTTGTTCGATACCTGGCCAAACGGCGGCCACTTCCTGCCAGACGGAACGGGTACACGCAGAAAGCCGTGATCGGGGGGCATAAGCTGTATCTTCGGACCGGTGAATACGAAGACGGCACGGTCGGCGAAATTTTCCTCGACATGCATAAGGAGGGCGCGGCCTTCCGCAGCCTGATGAATTGTTTTGCCATCGCGATTTCTCTCGGTCTGCAGCACGGCGTTCCCTTGGAGGAATTCGTCGAAGCGTTCGTCTTTACGCGTTTTGAGCCGAACGGACCGGTCAAACTGAACGATCGCATCAAGATGTCGACGTCGATCATCGACTATATCTTCCGCGAACTCGCCGTGACGTATCTGGATCGGTACGATCTGGCGCAGGTCAAGGAAGAGGATCTGCGGATGGATTCCGTGAAGAAAGACGAGCAGGATCCGGAATGCTCCGATGAGGAAGCCAATCCGGAGACGCTGGCCTCGGCATCGATCAGCACCGAGATGTTTCCCTCGCGTCGGGGTCTTACCCCGCGTCATGCCGGAAACGGGCATGGAAACGGGAACGGCAGCGTGGCGCACAAAGTCGAATTGACCCGTGAAACGTTGACCCTCACGGCCGTGCAAGTGGCCCGTCAAAAAGGCTACGAAGGGGATCCGTGCATGGAGTGCAAGCAGTTCACGATGGTGCGCAACGGGACCTGCCTCAAGTGTGAAACTTGTGGAGCGACAAGCGGCTGTTCATAGCGCCGGGGACATCCGATGAGCTTGACACTTCGGGAACAGGGCATTGAGACGGTTCACGATCAGGTCGTCAGCCTGGTGGCTCAGCGTTGGGCCAAAGCCTTCGTCTGCAAAGTGACCATCCGCACGAGCCTGGAACAGAACCCCTGGGCCGACCCCCATCAGCAATGCGATATCGTCGGCTGGTTTGTGAGCTCAGGGGGCAATGCTATGGAATGGATGGCGGAAGTCGAGACCGAAGATTCGCTTGGCGATCCACAGGTCGTCGACAAATGGAAAAAGACCGTGACGAGGGGCATTCCCTTTTATCTGCTCGTGCCGCGCGGCCTGAAAGAACCGGCGCAGAAGCTGGTGACCGATGCCGCGCTGGTCTGTAGCTGTATCTATGAATACACGTTCGTGAACGGGGTTTGTCAGGTCCTGTAGGGTGCTGTCATGAGTTTGTTGGGATTAGTTCCTCCTCGTGCAGTTGCCGCGATTGAGCCTCGGGGCGTGGAAGAATTCATTTCAGCCGAGCAGTTTGTCGTGCGGCTTCGCCTTCGTATTCAAGAAATGGAGCGAACACTTTCGGATAACGAACAGCTCGAGGTTGCGGCATTTCTTCCATCCGGAAAGGCAATCACCGTCGATACCGTCGGGTATGAAAACCCCGCCCTGGTCATTCTGAACGGCCGAGAGCAGGATACCGGAAAGCCGAGTACGCTCCTGGCTCATCAATCCTCCGTTCAGCTCCTGGTCTCGGTCGAGTCGATTCAACCTGGAGAGAGCCGGCGGATATTGCTGTTCACCCACGAGAAATGATAGGAGTCATGCTGGTTCCCGATAACCAGGATACGGAGTCGTAGACATGCCCACAACCACGCAATTGGTCATCAGTGGACAAAGCCGGCCAGGTGTGATGGCCCAAGTGGCCTCCGTCTTGGGTTCGGCAGGCGTCAATATCAAGGCATTTTCAGCTCCGGAAGTGACGGGGACAGGCAAGCTCCGACTTCTGGTTGCGGATCTTGATGGTGCCCGCGCCGCATTGAAAGCGGCAAAGATCAGGTTCGCTGAAGAAACGGCATTGCTGCTCAGCTTGGAGAATAAACCAGGCGCGTTGAACGAAGTCGCCGACCTTCTCACACGGGCCCGTATTAATATCAAATGCGGCTACTGCACCCCCTCTCGGGAAGGGAAGCGGGCAATTGTCGTCCTGACCGTGTCGAATACCGAGAAAGCCCTTTCCATTCTCCGGGATCAATCACTCGACGAGTTCTAGCCGTGTCAGGCGGACCTCTTGTCTTTGGGCTCCGCACCCTCCGCGCGTTGTGCGCTGTCATTGTGCTGTCCTCCCTCGTGGCCTGTGGCGGCCACGCTCCCAAGCCGACCTATTTCCCGGGATATCCTGTTGGCTATGTCGAACGCGGCATGGCCTCGTGGTATGGACCGGGGTTTCATGGAAACAAGACCGCAAACGGCGAGCGCTACGATATGCATCTGCTGACAGCCGCCCATCGCACACTGCCGCTTGGATCCATTGCCGTGGTTCGTTCCATGAGCACCGGCCGGAAGGTCACCGTACGAATCAATGATCGGGGCCCTTTCGCGAAGGGACGAGTCCTGGATCTGTCGCTTGCCGGGGCCAAGGCCATCGGGATGGTCGGGAACGGAACGGACCAGATCGAGCTGCGCGTCGTAGGGTACAAGGGGAGAACCGCTGATATGGGACCTCTCAGGATCCAGGTTGGTTCCTTTTCCGAGCAGCAGAATGCCGTTAATCTCTTTGAACGGATGAAGAGAGCCTATCCGGGAGGGCGAATCCTGGTCGTAGACCTACCGGAGGGTCGTCGCTATCGGGTCCAGGTCGGGGAGTTTAAGACCGAGTCCCAGGCCGAAGAGGCTGCAGGCCGCTTGGAGTCGGAGTTGTCGACCCAGCCGTACGTGGTTCGTGACGACGGATAGCGCGAACCATAAAACCTCATAGTTCTCGCGGACATAAAATGCAAGCCTATGATTTCATGACTGGTTTTCACCATGTGCTTGCCCCTGACCCCTTCCTATGATAGATCTACTCACCATGAATACGATTTGCCCCGTAAGCCCCTTTCAAGTTCCCGTAGATCGATCTGCTACCCGCCATCGCTCTGTTCATTTGGGTGGTGGTGTGCTGATTCCCGGTTATCACTGGTTAATCGGCTTCACCGGCCGTCCCTAATCCTATTCCCATGGATATTGCGATCTTATTGGGCCTTATTGTTCTTTCTGCCGTGATTTCGACGGCGGAGATCGGCTTCTTCGCCGTCAATGAGACCAAGCTGCGTGCTCTTGCCCAGAACAACAACAATCGGGCCAAGATGGCCCTCTATCTTCG
>DATIFR010000033.1:0-36313 GCA_035455145.1 Nitrospira sp. | reverse complement strand
AACAGCAGCGCACCCATGCTGGCAGCCTGGCCCAGGCAGATCGTATTGATCGGCGGCTTCACGTACTGCATCGTGTCGTAGATGCCGAGGCCGGCCGTGACGCTCCCGCCGGGTGAGTTGACGTAGAGATTGATGTCTTTCTCCGGATCCTCGGCTTCGAGAAAGAGCAATTGGGCGATGACCAAGTTGGCAAACACGTCATCGATCGGCGCACCAAGGAAGATGATCCTGTCCTTCAAGAGGCGTGAGTAGATGTCATAGGCCCGTTCGCCCCGATTGGTTTGCTCAACGACAATGGGAACTAGCATGCACGTTCTTCCTTTCCGCAAAAGTGAAGCCGGGAGGCAACCACGTGACTGCCGCCGAGGCTATCCTTGAATCACCGCATTGCGATACACGAAATCGAGGGACTTTTCCGCCAGGATCCGCGCGCGTAATTCGTCGATCGAGTCTTGGCCGCCGGCCTGAATCATCTTGACGAGATCGGCCTGGGCGATCTTGAGTTCCGTCGCCAACCGATGGATTTCGTTGTTCAGGTCCTCTTGCGTCACGGTCAAGTTTTCTTTCTCCGCAATGGCCTCCAGGATCAAGCCAACCTTGACCCGCCGGCCTGCTTCATCTCGATTGTCCTGACGAAGCTTCGTGAGATCCTCGGTGTCGGGAGCCGCAGCACCTTCACCCCCGCCTGCCCTGCGCTGGCGCTGTTGCATATGTTGACGAATGATTGCTTCCAATTCGCGTTCCACCAGCGTTTCCGGGAGATCGAAGTGATGGGTTTCCACCAGCCGCTTCACGATCGTATCCTTGTAAGTATCTTCAATCTCTCGTTTCAGGGCCTTTTCCAGCTCGCCGCGCAATTTATCCTTCAATTCATCCAGAGAATTGTAGGCGCCGCAGTCCTTGGCGAATTCGTCGTCCAGGTCAGGAAGCTTCTTGACCTTTACCGCATTCACCATGATCGTGAAGATCACGGTCTTGCCAGCCACGCGAGCGTCGGGATGACTCGAGGGATATGGCTGGGTGATCTCGACCGTCTCCCCCTCGGTTTTTCCCAAGACGTGGGAGTCGATTTCCAGCCCCAGCACGGTCGCCTTCGATCCCACTTTATGCAGATGACCTTCTTTCTTGGAGCCTTCGAGCGGCTTTCCGTCAAGGCGCCCTTCGAGGGACAGAATCACAAAATCACCTTCACTCACCTTATGCCCCGCAGCGGGAGCGTCCAACCGTGCGTGCTGTTCCCGGAGCACCTCCATCCCTCTGGCCAACTGTTCATCAGTCACCGTGCGTTTGTCCGGCTTTAAGGAGATAGGATTGGGAGCCTTGTAGTCGCGGAGTTCGATCTTCGGCTTGATCTCGACCGTTGCCGTGAATGTAAACGGTGCATCTTTCTTGATCTTCACACGCTCCAGCGGGGGAATCTCGACAAGGACCGGAGAGATCCCGGCCTGTCGGACGGCACGGTCGTAGAAGTCGGGGACCAGGCTACGCACAACGTCCTCTTCAACCGCTTTCGAATAACGCTTCTCGAGGAGCGCCACTGGGGCTTTGCCTGGCCGAAACCCCGGGATATGCACTTGACGGTTCAGCTCGCTATAGGCGCGAACGAATCGTTGAGCCACCTCCTCGGCCGGCACTTCGATCTTCAGGGCACGCTTCATCGGGCCCAGTTCTGTCACTTCCATTTTCATGTGTCGAGTCGTTCCTTTATAGCGTCGGCACAAACAGCGTGTTTCGTGCCGCGTCGTGGTCTGGTGCGAGAGGGGGGACTTGAACCCCCACGGTTGCCCACGAGATCCTAAGTCTCGCGCGTCTGCCAGTTCCGCCACTCTCGCACGGCGGGGAGCGCTGGAGTCCTTTCCAGCCAAGTCAGCAAACAAGCGAAAATACACGTTCCTGTCGGTATTTTGTACCGTTGGATGAGCACCACTGTCAACCCATACTCCTGCGGGGATAGAGGCGGTTTCCAGCCACTAGGGGCCCGAAGATCCAGTTATTCATGAAGGGGCCCAGTGACGCGCGGAACGTCGCACCAGAGTGAGCAGATGGAAATGAGGTGACACGGGCCAATTTGGCTTTGCGCAACGCGATCAGCAGGGGATGTATAATGACCCACATGATAGCGTCGGTTGACCGTGACCGGTATAATTCAGGAGCTATACGTAGAGCAGTTGCCGGCGAACTGGTGAGGAGGTGCGCCATGCGTGTGACCCTACTGCGTTTGATCCTGGCCTACATCATTATCGCAATCATTCCTCTCTCCGCATGGGCCTATCGCGATTACTTTACGGCGGAACAGAAGGCCCAACTCGATAAGATCCAGATCGTGCTGGTGGATGTCATTGTCCTGACCGACAAGGGGGCCGGCGATGCCGGCCCGATTGCGGAAGTTGTCGCTCGCCGGCTGCGGGAGCTGGGGTACACGACCGTGCAAGACCCGACCAAGCCCCACGATGCCGTCTTCAAAGTGAAATGTGAGCAGCGTAAGATATGGGAAGGGACGACGGCGGCCGGTGGCGATGCCGACCTCCCCGATGCTCCATCAAGACTCTGGAAGGGACCGGCCTGTCAATTGACTTATCGGCTGGGGGACATGAAGGTCAAATGGCAAAAAGAAGTACGAACGAATTTTGAAGATGCCGGGCAAGCGGCTCTATCGGCGAACGCGGGGGATCCGGGGGCTTTTGCTGCAAGCAAGCTGAAAGAGGAACTGGAGAAAAGCGACTTCCCGCTCCTACTGGCGGCTGAATGGGGACATCCGGAACGATTGCTCAAGTTACTCGACGCCGCCGACACTCCCCAGGAGAAAAAGTTCAGGATTATTTCGCTCTTGGGCGAAATGCAGGCCGACGAAGCGCTGCCCAAACTGAAACAAGTCTTGCAGGACCGGGATCTCAGCAAGCAGGCGATTGGGGCGATGGGGAATCTCGGCAAAGAAGGGATTCCGCTCCTCGTCGATATCATGAACACATCTCCTCAGATTGAATTGCAAGCGGCTGCCGCGAAGGGTTTGGGACAGCTGGGGGGGACACATGGAGATGCCTCGGTCGTTCCTCCACTCCTGGCGAAGCTCCAAGACCCCAAGACGGACTGGGTTGTCCTGACAGAAGTTGCCTGGTCGTTGGGGAGGATTCCAGATAAACGATCGATCCAACCGCTGTACGATCTAGACAGGAAGCTTCAGGCCATGCGAGATCCCGATAATATTCCGCTAAAGAAATTGAAGGAAGCGGTGTTTTGGGCGATCAAGCAATGTGACACCTGGGATCAATTCAGCTAGAACGTATGACCGGCCGCAGGCCTTCGCCTGCGGCCGGTTCTTTCCATACCATAATCATATCGCCACGCAGCAACTGTTCAATGCGTTGGATTGTCCCGCTTCCTGTGATAATGGGCAGCCACTTTCATTCGATTGCCACACAACTGCATGCTGCACCAATGTCGGGTGTGATTTTTGGTCGTATCGTAAAAGTATAAGATACAGGCTGCATTCCCGCATTTCTTGACCAGAGACAAATTGCCTGAACAGAGCAAGTCGCCGGCAGCCTCGGCGAGTGGAGCCAGTAGGCCGTCCTTCTGCGTGGCCAAAGACTGGAAGTGTCGTTCAAATCGTCCCTTGGTATAGACGAGTTGCGGGTAGCCGGGGCACCGGGACAAAAGTCGGTTGATTGATGTGACCACCGAGCCAGGAATGGTCTTGCGAGCCACGATTCGCCCGGCCATTTCTCGCAAAATCTTGCGGAACAGAATTCCCTCCTCAAAGAGCTGCTCCTGGTCCTTGTGATTCCACTGTGTCATGACTGCTGTGGCAAGGGCTGCATTTACCATCTTTGCTTGAACCAACCAAGCGACGAGATCCTCGTATCCTCCTAGAAGATCAGTCGGTTTACCCCTCACGATCATCTGTGTGTTCACGAAGTCCAAGCATAGATGATTGCCCACAAACAGGAACGGCTGCTGTGTGCGCACGTGCCCCGTTGTCATGTCATTCCCCTCGCACGAGTATACCGGCAAAAGAGTACTTGACAGGTTAGCCTGCCAGGCGTATAACTGTCAAAACAATTATTAGACGGTTATATATTCCGGCAGGAAGAAATGACCGGACGAGCAGCTAATCGAGGGCCCGGAGATGGTTACCAACCACACAACAATTCTGTAGCAGGAGGACCCATGAAAACCGCCATCATCATCATGTCCGATCCGAAGAACGGTTCAGACGAAGCACTGGGGCGTGTCTTTAATGCGCTTGCCCTGGCGTCGGAGTGCAAACAGAAGGGCGAGGAGGTGGCCGTCGTGTTCAATGGAACCGGCACGCGTTGGCCTGCTGAACTCACCAAGCTTTCGCATCCGGCCAACGGCCTCTACAACTCGGTTCGTGATGTCGTGCAAGGGGCCTCATGTGGCTGTGCAGAGGTCTTTGAGGCGACGGAGGGTATCAAGTCCTGTGGAGTGCCGATCATGAAAGACCACACCTTGGCCGGGACTGGCGGTCTCTTGAGTCTCCGCCGTTACCTGGCCGAGGGATGGAACACGGTCGTATTTTGAGTCGCATCTTGTAAGACCGCGAACGACGGAATTCTGATCACTCATGGATTCCGCAACCACTGGGGTGCAACGATGGTGACGAAGTATCTCGATCTGACCTTTACAGATGCCGTGCGCCGCGCCCAGAAACACTATTATGGACGTGCGGCGACAATCAAAGACGCTCCCGAACGGGATCCGCTCACCCGGGCGGAGGCCGAATTTATTGCGGCACGGGACAGCTTCTACCTGGGAACCGTGAGCGAAAGCGGATGGCCGTATATTCAGCATCGCGGCGGGCCTCCTGGATTCTTGCGGGTGATCAACGAGACAACAGTGGCGTTTGCTGACTATACCGGCAATCGTCAACTGCTGAGCACCGGCAATGTCTCGGTGAACGACCGCGTGGCACTCTTTCTTATGGACTACAAGCACCGCGAGCGGCTGAAGATACTCGGCCATGCCCGCATCGAAGATGCCCGAGCCCATCAGGAACTCGTCACGCAGCTCGCCGATCCGAAGATGCGGTCGCGTGTGGAGCGGCTGGTCTTCATCGACGTTGTCTCGTTCGACTGGAACTGCCCAAAGTACATTACACCACGGTACCCACTCGAGGAGATCGAAGAATTAGTGGGCCCATTGAAGCGACGCATCGCCGAGCTTGAAGCTGCATTGCGTGCCGCAAACGTCTAATCGGTTGAGGCGCTGACAGTCTTCTGGCTATCTCACAGTCGTTGGCGGTAACCTACGCAACGGGTGACGGATGGATCCAAACGGGAGGGCATGACATGGGCAAGATGTCGCGGAGACGTTTTCTGCAAGTGTCGGCAGTGACCGGCGGTGCATTGTTATTGGGAGATCTTCTCGGCCAAGTCCTGGGGCGTTTGCCCGCCGCACGAGTGGCGCATGCCGCGGAACCGATCAGGATCGGGATTCTCGATCCCCTCTCGAGTCCGTATAAGACCTCGTCGATCCACGATGTGCATGGAGCGAACGTCGCCGTTGATCTCTTCAACAAGAATGGCGGTGTGCTGGGGCGGCCGGTTGTCATTCTGGAGGCGGACGATGAGTCGAACCCTGAAACGGCCGTGAAAGTGGCGACGAAGTTCATTAAGGAGGACCGTGTCGATGTCCTGTTGGGGACGTTCAATGCCGATTGTGCGCTCGCCGTCAGCGCGCTCGCCCAACAAGAAAACAAGCTCTTCATGGTGACGGGCTCACACCTTCCGGAACTCACCGGCGCGGCCTGCAATCGCCACACCTTTGTGTTTATGCCCAATGCCTCCATGATGTCCCGGGCGGTAGCGCCGTATCTGCTGAAGGCGTACGGCAACAAGTGGTACATGATTACGACCAGTACGTTGGACGGAAAGGCAATGGCACAAGCCATGGTGACAGCCGGCCAGTCCCTCGGAGTCGAGATGGTGGGTGAGGCGCTGATGCCGTTCGGATCTACGGAATTTTCATCAGCCCTTACTGCCGCAAAGGAGAAACGCCCGACGTTGATTCTGCTTAACTTGTACGGGTGGGATCTGATTCACGCCCTCAAAGCCTATACGAAATTGGAATTGGCGAAAGAGAAAATTGGCATCGGTGGGATGATCGGCGGGGAACAAATCGGGCGACCGCTGGGCTATGCCAACAATGCGGGTATCTGGGGGCTTATCTGGGACCCCAAGGTTAATACAGATAGCTCCAGACGATTTATCCAAGGGGTCATCGACAAGTACAATCATACGCCGACCTCGCGCTGCTATCTTGGCTATGCGGCCATGACGCAGATTCTGGAAGCGATCCAACGGGCCGGTACGACCGAGACGACGGCGTTGATCAAAGCGATGGAAGGCCATGAGTTCGACGGGCTCAAAGTGGGCAAATCCAGCTTCCGCGCATGGGATCACCAGCACGTGCAGGATGTCCTCGTGGGTGAGGCGTTCGGGAAGGAACTGGGGCTTGGGCACTACAAAATTCTGGCTACTGTTGCAGGCGAATCAATTGCGGGGAATCGCGACGAGAGTGGCTGCCATCTGTGATATGTGAGCGAAGGGGGACGCATCATAAGATGCGTCCCCAGGATTGCTCTCCTACCGTCATTTGCCGAGCAGGCTGTCCAACTTACTATCAACTTTTCCCATTGAGGCATCGGTCTTTTCGGATGCCTTCTGCAGGGTCTGGTCGACCTGGCTCTGCGCCTTATCCGTCGCTTTTTGTTTTTGCTCTGCTGCCATCGCTTCGGCCTTTGCCTTCTTCTCGGCGGCGAGGGCTTTCGCGCGCTGCTGTTGTTCGGCCGCCTTCGCATTGGCCTTCGATTTCTTGCTCTCAACGATATCCTTGGCCTTCTGCTTTTCAGCTGCCACGGCTTGCTCGGCCTTTGACTTTTCAGCCTGGGCAGCATCCTTGGCAGCTTGCTTCTCTTGATTGGCTTCTTGCTGCACGGCTGATTTTATACCGCCCAGTGTTGGCAGTTGTTGCGTAGAATCAGCCGCACCTGCATTGGTCTGGTAAACGATCGAGACTGCCGCGATTGATAGGATCATGATCATCTGATTCATAGAACACCTCTTCACTATTATGATGTGGCGGGGGTAGCGGAGAATCCGCTACCCCGTCACTGGTGATAGGGCAGCTGTGCCCAGGGGTTTCTAGCGTGTCACACGTACTTCGACGCGGCGGTTCTTGGCTCGACCCGCCTCGGTCGTGTTCGGTTCCACGGGCTTGGTGTCCGCATAACCATTCGTGGTTGAGGAGGTGAGACCGCCCTCCGCGAGCGCCTTCGCCGCGTTGGCCGCACGGGCTTCAGAGAGTTCCTTATTCGTGGGGAACTTCTTCTTCAATGAGCCGCGGATCGGCCGGTTATCGGTATGACCATCCACCGCGACTTTGTATTCCGGGAACTCTTTCAAGATCGTTCCCACCTGCTTGAGCGCGTCGGCTCCCGCCGGCTTGAGTTGATCTTCGCCGGAACCAAAGAGATAGCCTGACGCGAGATTGATCAGGAGGCGCTCGTTATTCAGATCGACGGTGATGGTACCTTTTTCGATCTGAGGACGAAGTGCACGCACAAGCCCGCGCTGAGCCTCTTTCAACTTGGCCATTTCAGCGGAGAGATCGCCGCGAAGGCCGGCGAGTTCTTTATCCCGGTCGGCCAGCTGCCTCTCGAGTTCGGCAATTCGCTGTTTCGCAGCAGCGCATTCAGCCGCGAGCTTGTCCTTGTCTCCAGCGCCGGCTTGAAGCGCTGCGAGTTGTGCCTGTGCCGCGGCGAGCTCAGCGGCCATGCGATCCTTATCCCCAGATGATGCCTGAAGCCCGGCTTGTGAAGCTTGGAGTGCAGCCAGTTGCCGTTCAAGTTCGGCTGTCCGTGCTTGAGACTGAGCAAGTTCTCCTTGTGTAGAGGACAACTGGCTTGCCAGTTTCGAGGAGTCGCCCGCACCGGAGCGGAGAGAGGCTATCTCACGATCCCGATCAGCAAGTTGTCGCTCAAGATCCCCGATACGTGTCTTGGATCGTTCGAGATCAGCTTGGGCCGATCGGAGGGCTTCATTGGAGCCGGACCGCAGGGAGGCGATCTCCCGATCGCGATCGGCCAGCTGTTTCTGGGCTGCGGCCAGTTCATCCTTCAATCGCTGCAGTTCTAGTTCCCAACGGTTGGGGTGGCGGTATTCATAGCCGCCGTCACAACAGATCGCCCCTAAATCCACGGCCGATGCATAGCTCGCGCTGGCCAGAAGGCCGGTTGCGAGAACTGCGGTCTTGAACCATCTCATCATGATCATCTCCTTTGGTTGACGTACCTGACGAACGGATCTCTCATCTACACAGTGGATGTGCAATGCGCGCATTTCACAGCTTTGATCGGAATGGTAGACAAACAATGCGGACAATCTTTTGTCGTGGGAGGTCCAGCAGGCGGTTCCTTCTTGAGCCGGTTCACTTGCTTCACCAGCATGAATATTACGAACGCAATGATGATGAAGTCGAACGTGGCTTGAAGGAAGACCCCATAATTGATAGTGGGAGCTCCCGCCGCTTTGGCTGCCGTCAGAGACGGCTGAGGTGTTCCCGATAGGTTGATGAAGAGACTGGAGAAATCCACCTTCCCCATCAGCAAGCCGATGGGTGGCATCATCACGTCGCTGACCAACGAAGAGACGATTTTTCCGAAGGCCCCTCCGATGATCACACCGATCGCCATGTCGATGACATTGCCTCTCATGGCAAAATCTCGAAATTCTTTCAGCATACGATTCCTCCTTTCCAGAGGATATGGGTGAACTGTGCGCTTAACGTTTCCTGGTTGTGTCGAAGCTGTACCCAAGGGTCAGGAGGTACAAGTTGTCCGTATCTCCGGTGCCCTGCGCGGGATTGCTGTTATATCGGGTCGTCACTTGGATGCCGCTCACGAAACCGTCGATTAATTTGAAACGGACGCCGTTGTCCATCGTCAAATAATAATCCTTGGTGTTCTCTAACGAAGGGTAAAATTCCGTGTAGTGATAGACCGTGATGCGATCATCCAACATCGGCCAGTTGAGCCTGACTGCCCACCTGCCGCGCATGGACGTTTCATCAGGAGCGGTCGTAAAGTCCTCATTGAAGTAGGCAAGCCCGGCGTCGAAGTAGAGCGTGAGGTCTTTGAGCCAGGGGCTGTTGTAATCACCCTTTTCGATGATTTGATAACCGGGACCGGATGAAAGGGCGGTTCGCAATTTAAGGTCCTGAAAGGTATCCTTCTCAAAGTAGGCGGACACGAACCAGAAAAAGCGTTTGGTGATAAAAAAGTCCATCTTGATTGTGCCGCGCGCGTTTCGAGCAGAGAGCTCGTTGTCCTTATCACCGTAGACGTATCGACCGTTGAGAGTCAGGCGGAGCTGCTCACCCCGAGCCACGAAGTCTCCGATGAGGCTGGCATTCCTCAGGTGGCTGTTCCCGGTTGCTTGCGAGTAGCCGCCGGTCAGGGTGCCTTGATAGATAACCGGGGCTTGGACGATGGGATTCACAGCAGCGATCGAATCCAGCGGAACCTCCATTGTCCCTTTCAGCGGCTCAGCTTGCACCATGATGGTTCCGGCGGGGCCCTCGGTGGCCGTGCCGATCAGCACGGACCCTTCTTTGAGATGAAACGGGAGCGGGTGGTTCACGGCAAGCTTGGCGATGCTCTCCCATTTCACCTTCACTACATTGTCAGGGCTGGCTGGGGTCTTGAGGTGTAGGACGCCGCTCTCCATTCCGATCACCTCACCATAGAGGATGCTTCCATCCTTTAACGTCACGATGTCGAGCGGAGCCGGTTCCGGCGCGGGAGGCACTGTTTGCGCTTCAACTGTTGAGACCAGTCCGATGAGAAGCGTCATCGTTAACAGAGCCCGAACCAAGACTGTCTGTATCATCGAACCCTCCGTTTACGGGAGCAACCGCAAGTATTTGATGATCCATTATCCCGGCAAAGTGGCGACATTGCGGGCAATTGGGATGTCAGCCTCGAGAAAATGCCGTAGATGTATAACTGAATAGCCACGTCGCTGCAATTGCTAAGAATCGCAATCCTGAGGCGCGGGCCTCGTAGCTATCAGCAAAAGTGGTGCCGCTCGGCGCCTAGTGTTGGGGCTGATTGGTTGAGTCAAAACTTATTTGTGCGAAGCGAATCTCGCCGGAACGAGATGAAGAGCTACCCTTCGATTTGGCCTTCAGAAATCGATTCCCTGCGACGCTTATCGATCTAATAGTCCCTTCAAGAGGTCTTGGCCCTGCTTCTCCAAGTCCGAAGGTTTCGATTCTCCCTTGAGTAAACCGCCAATCGCCTCTTTGACCTTTTCCTGCACCTGTTCTTGCACCTTGCCCGAGAGACCCCTGGCGTCTAGTCTATACGAAGGAGCTTGTACCGTTCCGGTAATGAGAAGCGGGAGTCTCAGCCGACCATCCCTCAGCGCCAGCTTGGCGATCGGCGACGAACCGGCGAGTTTTTGGCTCAACGTTTGGGAGAGATTCAGATTCATGGCGAGATTCAATCTTTGATCGAATCCAACCGTTCCGTTTCCGGTCGCCTGGAAGTCGTGACTGTCCATCAGGAGCTTCTGCACATTGATGATCCCTTGCCTGATCGTGAAATCGGTCTCAATGATGGAGAAGGCCGTGGCGTTTGCCCGGTCGAGCGAGATGCCCGCAACTTTCAACAGCGTGACCGCTTCCTCCATCAGATTGACCCCTTCGATCTTTCCCTCTTTGACTTCCAGGTGGCCCGGTCCCTCCAAGGTTTTGGTCAAGTCAGGCATGGAGAAACCGCGGCCTGCGACGGCAATGTCCATCGCCGCTGTTCCGCTGATTGACACTTTGCTGTCCGGGCTCACGGCGTCCAACACTGGTCCGAGCTGGAGTCCTTGTATCGTGACCATGCCGTTAAAGGGCGGGGTCGCCGTTGCCGTAGACATTCCCCCCTGTGCCTTCGCCTGACCGTTAAACAACCGGAAGGATAAGTTGGTTAACCGAGCCTCCTGTCCCTTCAGGTCTGCATTCGCTTCCAGATGTGTTATCTCGACGGGTTTCTGAAAACCGGTGTCGACCGGGAGATCGGCGGTATTGATGGAGGGGGAGGCGAGTGTCAGCTTCGCGTGGCCGCCGAGGACCGTGCCTTTGACATTCAGCGACGAATTGCCCATCACCAGCGCCAGGTCCAGATCCGTGACGTCTGCCAGTTCCATCGACGAGACTCCCTGTTTGAGCGGATAAGGCGCCTTGGCGACGACACGAAGGTCTTTAATCTGAACCGGTTTATTGAGAGGCAGCGTGACCGGTAAGTCCGCGGTCGAGATCGAGGGGGATGAGAGCGTTGCATTCAGCGTTCCATCGAGGAGCGCGCCCTTCAATCCCAGCGCGACTTTGCCGAATCCCAGCGTGAAATCGTACTGTTTCACCTCCAATCTTTCGACGAGTGGTCCAAAGCTTCCGTCCAGCGCAACGGGGAGGTTATAGGGCTGTACCGTGGCGGCGAAATGGAGTGTCGGCGCCTGGCCGAGACGGACTGACTTCAGTGCGAGCTCAAGGCCCTCTATCTGATACTCGGTGACCGGCGTCGTCGAGAGGTCACGATACGTGAGTCTCCCGCCGTCAATTGAGAGTTGATCAACCGCTAAGAGAGCGAGGGCCTGCAGCGGGTCTCCATGGGATTGCGATGGAGCACCTGATTCCACGGCAGGCGTCGGCGTTTTCGGACCGATAGTCGAGACGTTCATCACCTTGTTTTTGTTCGTGATGACCGTTAAGACAGGTTCGCGGAGGGTGATCTCCTCCACTTCCACCTTTCCGCTCAGGAGCGGCAGGAGTTTCACGCCGACATCCAGAGAGGTGAGAGACGCAAAGGGACCTGAACTAAACGACGGATCGTCGAGGACGGTAAAGCCGGCAACGCGGGCACCAATGCGCGGCCAAATCGTCAGCCGGATGTCTTGCAGTTGAACCTTGCGGTTCAAGGCCTCTTCGATGAGCGGTTTGTAATGGTCTTGATACTTGTTCAAATCGACGAGGAACGGCAGCGAGAGAATCCCGCCGACCAGGAGCACAATGACCACTATCAGCCCGATGACGATTTTCATTCTGCACCTCCCCTCGAGTCATTGGCAGTATAGGAAAGCCGTGCGGAAGGGTCAAACGCTCACCTTGCCGCTCCCTATGGTGCATGTTAAGATGCCGCTTCTCGAAAATCGTCGCGGAGAGGTGCGAGAGTGGACGAATCGACATGCTTGGAAAGCATGCGTCCCGGCAACGGGACCGTGGGTTCGAATCCCACCCTCTCCGCCATCAAAAGCAGTGCTGAGCTATGAGTGCTGACGACTGAGTTTCACAGCGAGCAGAGGGTGGGATTCGAACAGGGGGATCGCGAGGGACATGTCCCCCGCGCGGGGAGCATACGAGGGGGCTGGCCCCCTCTGTAGGAACGCGAGCAGTCGGGCGAGCGCGGCTTCGAATGCCCACCCTCTCCGCCATACCACACTTCGTGTGAACCGCCCGCTCTTTTGGGCAGTATCGTGATTGTTGCGGGCGGATAAGCACCACAAGTGTTCAGAGCATTCGAGCTATTGCCTTGTGAACGAAGGGGCTGGGCCCTGTGCAACAGAACCCTGTGAACCCCGCCAGGTCCGGAAGGAAGCAACGGTAAGCAGAAAGTCCTGGGTGCCGCAGGATCACCTGGCCCCGCTTATGTAATGCGTGAGGTGTGAAACGTGAGGCGTAAGGTGATACGGATTCCAAGAATCATTCATCTCACCCCCTCACGCCTTACTCCTTACGCCTGACGTCATATGGATTACCAGGTCTCCGCCCGCAAATACCGACCCGGCACCTTCGACGATGTGATCGGCCAGCCGCACGTCGTGCAGACGCTGGTGAATTCCGTCAACACGAAACGGATCGCCCAAGCCTACCTGTTCTCCGGAACGCGCGGGGTGGGAAAAACGACGGTCGCGCGAATTCTGGCGAAGGCGCTCAACTGCGAACAGGGGCCGACGGGAACCCCGTGCGCCACCTGCGCCAACTGTCAGGAGATTGCCCAAGGGACTTCCGTGGATGTGATCGAGATCGACGGCGCCTCCAATACGAGCGTGGACGATGTCCGTGAAATCCGCGAAAACGTGAAGTTTGCGCCGTTCCGAGGGAAATACCGCGTCTACATCATCGACGAAGTCCACATGCTCTCGAACTCGGCGTTCAATGCGCTGCTGAAGACGCTGGAAGAGCCTCCTCCTCATGTCGTCTTCATTTTTGCGACGACAGAAATTCACAAAATCCCGGCCACAATTCTTTCGCGCTGTCAGCACTATAACTTCCGTCGGATCGCGCGGACCGAGATCATCGATCGGCTGCGCCATGTGGCCCAACAGGACGGCATCGCGATTGAAGAGCGGAGCCTGACGGCCCTAGCCAGGGCCAGCGAAGGCAGCATGCGCGATGGACTGAGCTTACTCGATCAAGCCGTAGCCTTCGGCGGGAAATCGGTCGTGCACGAGGATCTCGAGGCGTTACTTGGTGCCGTTCCGCAGGAACTGCTACGCGAGATGATTCGAGCCATTACGCTGCAGGACAGCGCGGCAGCGCTTCGCGTACTCGCGCAGCTCTTGGACCAAGGGCACGATTTGCGGGCATTCTGTGCGGAGGTCGTGGAATATCTCCGTCATATGCTCGTGGTGTCGGTCACGTCGCAGCAGGAATGGCCGAAGTTGATCGAGGCCTCGTCCGAGGATCTCGCGCAAATCGCAGCCGACAAGGGTTCGCTCACGCCCGAGCAGCTTCAGCAAATCTTTGCTCTGATGACCCAGGCCGAAGACGCGCTCAGGCTGAGCGCCCATCCCCGATTTGTGCTGGAAACTGCAGCAGTAAAGGCCACGAGACTTTTCTTGCAGGAATCAGAGAAGGCTGGTCCAGCGGTTCGAGCGACTCCATCGGAGCGTCCACCTGTCCCCTCCTCTTCACGCTCAGACAAGGCGACAAGTCCGGAACGTTCTGCGGCTCCGGCGCCCTCTCGACCGACGACGCCTGTGCCGAAACCTTCCCCCTCATCCGGTCCTGTGCCTAGAACGGGAGGCGGTGCCATGGCCCAGACGGTGAAATCCGCGATTGCAGAGCCGACCAAACCGATGGACTCTGCACCAACCACCTCGCTTCGCATAGTGCAAACAGTCGCGCTGAATTGGGAACAGTTCCAAGACGACGTCTCTCATGCATTTCCTAACATCGCTCCCTTCCTGGAAATGGGGCGCTTGGTCGCGATTGAAGGGAATGTCGTGACGATAGGATTCGCCAAACAGGCGACGGTCGCTCGAGGCATGCTGGAGAAGCCCGACAATATCCAGACCCTTGCTTCGCTCTGTGAGCGGATCAGTGGTCAACCCGTCCGGATCCGCATCGTCGAGTTGACCGAAGCCGATCCTCCTGGTCCGACCATGGCACAGATTCGAGCGGCGAAGGAGCAGGATCAAAAGCTGGTCCTTTTTGAGCGGGCGAAGGCCCATCCGGTCGTCAAGCAGGCGCTGGAAATTTTTGGCGCGGACCTTGCCGATGTCCGCGCGGTGTCGAATCAGAAAGAGGTGCAGGAATGAAAAACCCATTCGGAAATATGTCGAGCATCATGAAGCAGGCGCAGGCTATGCAGGCACAAATGGCCAAACTGCAGGAAGAGGCCGCTACCAAAACGGTGACGGGATCAGCCGGCGGCGGAATGGTCACCGTCACCGCCAATGGAGCGATGGAGCTGGTCAGCATCGTGATCGACCCGGAAGCGGTGAAAAGCGGAGATGCCGACATGCTTCAAGATGTGATCATGGCGGCCTCGAATGATGCCTTGCGGAAAGCCCGCCAGATGATGGCTGATCAAATGAAAGCGGTCACCGGTGGCTTGAACGTGCCCGGTCTCTTTTGAAGAGTGATCACTGATGGCCGTTGATCAACAGGGATTACTCGCCCGCCTCGTCCGAGAGCTAGTTCGTCTACCCGGCGTTGGACAGAAAACTGCACAGCGACTGGCGTTTCATGTGTTGAAAGCGGAGCGGGAGGATGCTCTGCGTTTGGCGGAAGCCATTCGCGCTGTGAAGGACGGGCTTTCGTTTTGCCAGCAATGCCGCAATATCGCCGAAGGGGAACTCTGCGAGTTTTGTCTCGATCCAAAACGGGATAGAACGAAGATCCTCGTCGTGGAAGAGCCCAGCACGCTCTATGCCATTGAACGGGCCGGCGGGTATCGCGGGCTCTATCACGTGTTGTTGGGCGCACTTTCACCGCTCGATGGGGTGGGACCGTCTGATATTCGAGCGGAAGAACTCATCGATCGCGTCAGGCTCGGCGGCATCCAAGAGGTGATTGTGGCGACCAATCCGACAATCGAAGGAGAAGCCACCGCCATCTATTTGACGAATCAGCTGAAACCGCTGGGCGCCCGTGTATCGCGAATCGCCTATGGTATTCCGGTGGGGATGGACATTGAGTATGCCGATGAAGTGACGCTGCTGAAGTCCATCGAAGGCCGCCGAGAGCTCTAGTAATCCGGACCGAGGGGGCCGTCTCTCCCATTGACCCGCTTTCCAAGCCCCTGTTATAGTCCAACCCCTGTTTTGCATTGTATCCGGAATTAGCTGGTGAAGGATGAAAATACGAACATCTCCGAAGCCCACAGCACGAACATCGGGAAAATCTCTGGCCTCCAAAGGAGAAGCCAGCACTGCCGTCATCAGCAAAAAGTACAGCGCGATTTATCGAGACCTTCAGAGACAGCGTGCGGCGATTCTGGAGGAAGCGAGTGAAGGCCTGACCAAACGTGAAGGCCAGGAGGCCTTTCCGGATGTGAGCGATCAAGCTTCCGCTGAAGTCGATCAGAATTTTACGATGCGCATCAAGGAGCGTGAGCAGAAGCTCCTGAAGAAAATCGATGAAGCGCTGGATCGAATGAAGAAGAACACCTATGGCATCTGCGAACGATGCGAGGAAGAGATCCCCTATCAAAGGCTGAAAGCCCGCCCTGTCACCACGCTCTGTATCGCCTGCAAAACCCTCCAAGAACACGAAGAGAAGATTCGCCGATAGGTTTCGTCCACTCGCACGACTGTTCTGTCTGATGACTCACCGGCCCCGAGCGTCGGTGCCCTATTGGTGCTTCAGCGCTTTCAGGCGCTGTTGGACCAGGGCGATGCGGTCGGCCTCTTCGGGAATACCTTCCACCAGGGCCAAATAGGTTTCGTATTCCGTGATGGCTCGTTTGGGATTGGTCGATTCGACGGCCTCGGCCAGATTGAAGCGGGCAATGGCATAGTTCGGTCTCAGGGTAATGGCTTTTTCGAAAGACGCCTGCGCTGCAGCCTTCTCGCCAAGCTTTTGTTGGACAGAGCCGAGATTGTTCAGAATCTCGGGAGTGTTGGGCCTGATTGCCAACGATTGCAACATCTCCGCTTTGGCTTTCTCGTACTGACCGAGTCCGAATAAGGTCTGCCCGTATTTGTGGTGCACTTCCGCAACCCAGATCTTGTTGGTAAATCCGCTTGTGATCGCTTTGTGATAGGCGTCGGCCGCGATCTCGTAATGTTGCGCGCCGCAATAGGACAGTTGCGCCGTCTGACCGCGTGCAAATTGTTGGAGAGAGGGGAACGGTTCTTTATCCTCGGCCCCTTGACTATCGACCTGCTGGCCCTGCTTTTGACCGCCCGGTTGCCGCAGCCGGGTTAAAAATTCCCGTCGATAGGGGGAGAACAGGCGGACATAGGGATCGATGGTGATAGAGGCTTGGAGCAACGCCGGATGTTCATGCCCCCCGATCACCAAATATTGTGTGGTCGTTTTCTCGTCACCGGTTTCATAAAGGGAACTGGAATCCATGTCGGACTTCGCAGCAAAGTTGGCAACGTTCAGGTAGAACTCCAGAGACGGCTTGAGGAGTGTCAGGGTGTGGCGAAGAACCGAGTAGGGGGCCAAGTCAAGGCCAGACGAAAAAGTGAACAGCGCTCCAACCATGGTGCCATCCTCGTCAAAAAAATAGGATTCGTCTCCATGGGAAGGGCTTCGATCAGCTGGGATTATCAATTCCTGTCCCGTCCCCCAGACCTTTACCGTGGGCGACGGATGGGCTTGAAGAAAATTGGCTTTACGCTGACACAGGCTTCCCGGCTTGAGGAGTACCAGGTCAGTCTCGGAAGGAGGCAGATTTTGGCGCGGCGAGGGTGTTTCGCAAGCGGCGATGAGACCGGCGAGGCTAAGTGCACCGGCGAGTACGAGTAACAATCGTCCCAGCTTGCACCCCCGGTGTTTGAGCATTCCGAGCATGACCTTGAGGAGGATACAGAAATGGGAAGAGGTTTGCCAGGTCTCAAAATGACAACGCCCGCTTTCATCAAGAAAGCGGGCGTTGAATTACGATCAAGTGAAAATCGTCAGACTACTGGCGCGTACTGTCGAGCATCGCATCTTCGCTCGTATAGCCGAACAAATAGGGCATTTTCCCTGTGAGTGAATAGACCGGCCGGTTGAAGCCATAATCGAGTACCTGCCCTACTGGGTGCAAGAGAAATCCTAACCAGCGCCAGGGGTTGTCATTCAGCGGAGAACCGGCAGCGACATCGGTGTAGACCAACGACGTGCTGTCCATCACGCTGTAGATGCTGGCCGGAGCCACATAGTTCCCATCCGCATCCATACTTTGCTGCCGGTTTCCTGCACAACCTACCACCATTGTCAGCAGTAGGATTCCCGTTGCACATGCTCGTATCTTCATAGGTGACCTCTATTATCGGTGCGTTGTATGTTCCGATGAGTGAAGTGTAGCCGAGGTTCCGGCTTCTGTCCAGAAATCGGTGGGTTTGCGCAATCGTTCGGGAGTAATGTCTAGAGGCTTGAATTATGAGGGAATTTCGGAGGATGGTGGGCGATACAGGTATCGAACCTGTGGCCTCTTCCGTGTGAAGGAAGCGCTCTGCCACTGAGCTAATCGCCCACGAGGCCGAAGTCTAGCATGGGTCTTCGGCGAGGTTCAACTTGACCATCAATGGATCTTGCGGCGGCAAGTAGACCGAGGAGTGGCTCGATCAGCTCGTACCAGTTTTCCGGATCCTACGGCATGCTATTCTGGGCAAGGTCTGCCTTGACATCCCGAAAATTTGGTTCCTACAATGCATTTCCTTCTTGCCTAATCCTCCTTGGAGTTCTTCCTGAATGCGCGACGACATTGTGATTATCGGTGGTGGCTTAGCCGGATCCGAGGCCGCCTGGCAGGCGGCCAATCGAGGAGCAAGGGTCACGCTCTACGAAATGCGTCCGAAGGAAATGACGCAGGCGCACAACACAGGCGGGCTGGCCGAGCTCGTCTGTTCCAACTCGCTGGGGTCCGTCGATGTGCTGAATGCTCCCGGGATCCTGAAAGAGGAAATGCGCCGGCTGAATTCTTTGATCATCAAGGTCGCTGATGAGGTGCGGGTTCCGGCTGGTTCGGCACTGGCGGTGGATCGTGACCAGTTCTCATTCAAAGTTACCCAAGCACTCGAAAGTCATTCCAACATCCGCATTCGGCGCGAAGAGGTCACGGAGATTCCCACCGATTGCCTGTGCATCATCGCGACCGGACCATTGACATCCGACAAACTGTCCCAGGCCATTGCCCAGTTAACCCATTCGAATCATCTCTATTTTTACGATGCAATTTCGCCGATCGTGGATGCGGAGTCCATTAACATGGACATCGCCTTTCGGGCATCCCGCTATGATAAGGGCGGAGACGATTACCTGAATTGTCCGATGGACGAGGCGACCTATAACAAGTTCTACGATGCCCTCCTCGCGGCTGAAAAGGTTCAACCGAAGGACTTTGAGAAAACCCCCTATTTCGAAGCCTGTCTTCCGATTGAAGTCATGGCGGAACGTGGCAGACAGACGATGCAGTTCGGACCGTTGAAGCCGGTGGGTCTCGAAGATCCCAGAACCGGCGTCAGACCCTATGCCGTCGTGCAGCTTCGGACGGAAAACGCCTACCGATCCTGCTACAACATGGTCGGGTTTCAGACGAAGCTCACCTATGGCGAGCAGAAGCGGGTGTTTCGCATGATCCCCGGACTCGAACAGGCGGAGTTTCTTCGATACGGTAGCTTGCACCGCAACACGTTCATCAATTCTCCGCGGTTGCTACGCGACACCCTGCAGTTCAAGGCCCGCGGGACGCTCTTCTTTGCGGGGCAGTTGGTCGGCGTTGAAGGGTATACGGATTCGGCGGCGATGGGAGGGCTGGCCGGGATCAACGCCGCGCGCGGGCTCGCCGGGTTACCGCTGGTCGCTCCGCCTCCGACGACGGCGCATGGCTGCCTGCTGTCGTATATCACCACTGCGGATCCCCGTCATTTTCAGCCGATGAATACGAACTTTGGACTCTTTCCGCCACTCGCTTCTCCGGTCCGTGATAAGGAGCGCAAGCGACAGCTGATCTCGCAGCGTGCCCTCGAGGACCATGCCGCATGGATGACGCGATCCGGGCTTTCATAACGTTCCTCACGGTCGAGCGCGGCGCGTCACCGGCCACTTTGCGCAATTATGCGTCGGACCTCCGGCAGCTTCGCTCCTTTCTCCTCTCCGCCCGTCTCGCCGACCCGCCGGTTGATCCCGCCGCGCTGTCCCCCGACTCGATTCGTGCCTACCTCCAATGGCTCGACCGCAAGGGCGAAAAGCGCACCTCCTTGGCGAGAAAGCTTGCCTGCATCCGAAGTTTTTATCGCTACCTGGTTCGAACAGGCCTGGTGAGCCGGAGCCCCGTCGAAGATTTGCGTACCCCGAAGCAGCCGAAGCATCTGCCGCGTGTGTTGACGAAAGACGACGCAGAGGCGCTGATGGCATTTCCCGATCAGGGCACGATTGGTTCACTGCGCGACCGCGCGTTGCTCGAAACGCTCTATTCGACAGGGGCACGGGTCAGCGAACTCGTGTCGATGAATGTCGAAGATCTCCATCAGCCCGAGGGGGTTGTTCGCTTGCGAGGCAAGGGGCGGAAGGAACGGATCGTGCCGATCGGGGATCTCGCGATCCAAGCCATCCAGACCTATCGGGGGTCATTGCAGCCGTCCACAAGCGGCAACGTGCGATTAGCGCCGGTGTTCTTGAACCATCGGGGCGGGCGATTGACCAGCAGAAGCGTGGCCCGGATCGTCGCACGGTACTCAAGCAGGCTGACGGGTGGCTCGGTGAGCCCCCATACGCTTCGCCATTCATTTGCCACGCATCTGCTCGATGAAGGAGCCGATCTGCGCGCCATTCAGGAGATGCTTGGACACGCATCCCTCAGCACGACACAGAAGTACACGCATGTGGCGACTGATCAATTAATGGCGGTGTACGACAAGTCCCACCCGAGAGCGGGCCGAACCCACGCCGACCGAGCGGCCAAGGAGCGTAAGCGGTGAGTCGGACGTTTCGGCACGATTCCCTCTGTGCTCAAGGAGGCTCATCATGGTAATGTCGAGCCCAGCCGTGAGCCGGGCTATCCCCTGAGGAGTCGACGATGAACAAGCTCATCAAAAAAGCGAATGTCCTGATCGAGGCCTTGCCTTATATCCGCACGTTTCGCGGCAAGACCATTGTGATCAAATATGGCGGCAACGCCATGACGGAATCGTCGTTGAAGGAACGGTTCGCGCAAGATATTGTCCTGCTCAAATATGTGGGAATTAACCCCGTGATTATTCACGGCGGGGGGCCGCAGATTGACAAGATGCTGGATCGGCTCGGCATCGAATCGAAATTTCTTCATGGGGTGAGGGTGACGAACGAGGCCACCATGGAAATCGTCGAGATGGTGCTGGCCGGAAAAATCAACATGGAGATCACCGACCTCATCAATCGTCACGGCGGGAGCGCGGTGGGTCTGAGCGGAAAAGACGGCGGACTGATTCTGAGCAAGCCCCTGACGGCGAAAGCCTGGGCCGAAAGCCTGGAGCGAGATCTGGACGAAGAGGACGCCGACAGTGACTTTGGGTTCGTCGGCGACATTGAAAAGGTGGATCCGAGCCTTCTGTTCAAGCTCCAAGGCGATCACTACATTCCCGTGATCGCGCCGATCGGGACCGATCGCGAGGGCAATACCTACAACATTAATGCCGACCTTGTAGCCGGGGCGATTGCCGGGGCCTTGCGCGCGGAGAAATTAGTCATGATGACGGACATCAAAGGCATTCGCGATGCCAAGGGCCGCCACCTTTCCACAGTGTCGCGCAAAGATGTCCAGCGCATGGTGAAGAAAGGCACGATTACCGAAGGGATGCTGCCCAAGGTGCACGCCTGCCTGGACGCGCTCGAACAGGGGGTCGGGAAGGCGCACATCATCGATGGCCGGATGCCCCACGCCATTCTTCTCGAAGTGTTTACACGCAAGGGCATCGGGACAGAGATAACCGCGTAGGATTCACTACCTGACTGCCCCCTTGTCGAATCGACGAACCAGAGTTACCCGCCATCTTCATGCACTGACCGGAGAACGTCATCCGGAAGGAAATCCGAAGGCGCTCGCCGACTGCGCTCGGTATCTGGCCCAGCAGTTTGCTGACTGTGGATGGACGACGACGCGGCAGGCCTTTCGTGCTTGGGGGAAGACCTATCGGAACATCCTTGCCGTCAAGAATCCTTCCGGTTCCAGGAAAGACCATCCGGCACCGATTCTGATCGGGGCACATTACGATACCGTCTTCAACTCTCCGGGGGCGGATGACAATGCCAGCGCATTGGCGGTCTTGCTGGAAGTGGCATACCATCTCAAACGCGCGGCGATGAAAGGCCCGGTCTGGCTCGCAGCCTTCTCCCTCGAAGAACATGGTCTCCTGGGGAGTCGGGCGTTCGTCTCGAGGCTCAAACGCACTCATCAACAACTTGCCGGTGCCATTATCCTCGAATGTGTGGGCTTTGCCAGCCATGACGAAGGCTCGCAGCGTATACCGACGGGAGTGCCTATTGCCGTTCCAAGCGTGGGAAACTTTCTTGCGATCGTCGGAAACGAGGAATCCCAGTCACTGGTCACGACGATTGAACGCAACGCTGCTCGATACACTCCCGCGCTCAACACAGTGGGGTTGGCTGTTCCTGGTCTGGGCATGACGTTGCCCGATGCCCGCCGGAGTGATCATGCGGCATTTTGGGACGAAGGATTCCGGGCCGTCATGCTCACAGACACCGCCAACTTCAGAAACCCGCACTACCATCAGCCAACCGACACGATCGACACCTTGGATCTCACGTTTCTGGAAGGGGTTGTCGGCACAGTGGTGGCATCAGTCGAAGAACTTGCCGGATGTTACAGACCATAAATAAGCCCCGCCGGATCAGCCAGTCGGCGCGCGCTGCAGTGGCAAGTCTCTTTGGTCGTCTGGAATATCGGACGCTCGGAGGGATCTACTGCTATGAGGGGGGCAATCAATTCTGGCGCGCTAAACGGGAGCCTTGTCGTCGTCTCGGGATGCGCGTTGCAGAGGCGTTGCTCAGGCGGTTACGTCCAGGCGGGCGCAGTCTGTATGTCGGGGCAGGGGTTGGAGAACTTCCGGCGTTGGTGGTCGAAACGATGGATCTGCAGCGCCAGGTCTTCCCTTATAATCTTCGGAAGGCAGAAGTGTCATCCCTGAATCGAACCTGCCGCACGACGTCGGTAAGGTTTGTCGGGAAGGATGCGGCCATTGCGAAGGGGACATTCGACCATCTTTGGATAGTCAGCGTGCTCAACGATCCGGAACGGTTCCCACACCTCGCGCCCTTGTCCTACGGGCGGGCCGATCCGGTCACGTTCAACCCTGCTCGCTTTCAGAAAGAACGACGGATGGTTCAATCGATCGTCGATCGATGCATGCCCAAGCTGAGCCTGCCGGGACTTGTGACGACTTCGACGGAGGAAGTCGTCTGGATCGCAGACTGGTGTCACCGGAAGAGGATTCCCTATATTGTGGAACGGCAACAGTTCCCCACTGCGCTGGTCGGCGATCCGATCTGCTTCATCAAAATCGGTAAGGGGGCAAGGCGTCAGGCGTGAGGGGCGAGAAATGCTAGAGGTGAAACCCAGTCTTCGCTTTTGATGAATCGCCCATGTACTGTCGCGCATACTTCACGTAGTTCTCCGCTGATTCCTTGATCCAGGCCAGCTCGTTCTCTGTCACCGGTCGCTTGACCTTGGCCGGTGATCCCAAGATCAGGCTCTTGGGCGGGACAACTGTTCCCTCCGTGATCAATGCCCCAGCGCCGACGACGGAGTCCTCCCCGATGATCGCGCCATCCATGATGATGGCCCCCATACCGACCAAGACGCGGTCCTTGATCGTGCAGCCATGCAGAACCACATTGTGTCCGATCGTGACCTCGTTCCCGATGATCAGCGGGTGCGTATCGTGAGTCACGTGCAACATGCAGAGGTCCTGCACGTTGGTCCGATCGCCGATCCGAATGTAATTTACGTCGCCCCGGATCACTGCGTGGAACCATACGCTACAGGACTCCCCCATGACCACGTCGCCAATGACGACGCCGGTTTCCTCGATGAAGCAGGACGGAGGAATTGTGGGCTTAATGCCTTGGAACGTGCGAATCATGGCCGCACAATAGGGGAATCGGCCTGTTCGCCGCAAGGGGCTAATTGACAGGCTTTTCAAGCGTCTCGTAGACTGGTCTTCTTATGAGTCATCCCTTGATCAAACTCGGTCGCCCGACTCGTGCCAAATCCCGGCCCCTGTCAGGCGTCAAAACCACGATCGGTTTCGTGAACCTGGGTTGTTCAAAAAACCAGGTCGACTCCGAAGTGATGCTGGGCACGCTGGTCGCCGACGGCTTTGACTTAACGGCGGATCCACAGAAGGCCGAAGTCGTTATCATCAATACCTGCGGATTCATCGAAGAAGCCAAGCAGGAATCGATCAATACGATTCTCGAGCATGGCAAGCTCAAGCAACATGGAGCCTGCCGGGTACTGATCGCGGCCGGCTGTCTGGCTCAGCGGTACCAAGGCGATTTGCTCAAGGAACTACCTGAGCTGGACGGGGTCGTTGGGACAGGAGAGTTCGGTAAGATCGCCGACATCTGCCGCGACCTCCTTGCGCCAAAGAAACGCCATCAACGCCTGTGGATCAGCAAACCGCCGTACCTGTACGACGAGATGGCGCCTCGTCTGAGGCTTGGCAAACAGCATAGTGCCTATGTGAAGATCGCCGAAGGCTGCAATCGAAGCTGCGCGTTCTGTGCGATTCCACTTATGAGGGGAAAACAGCGGAGCAGACCCGTCGAATCGATCGTGGCGGAAGCCCAGCGACTGGCCTCTGAAGGCGTCAAGGAAATCAATCTCATTTCTCAGGACACCGTCAATTATGGAGTTGATCTTGGCATGCGCCACGGACTTGTGACTCTGCTTCGAGGATTGGTGAAGGTGAAAGAGCTGCGCTGGATCAGGCCCTTCTATCTCTATCCCCAGCAAGTCACGGATGAGTTATTGGATCTCTACGCCGACGAAGAGAAAATCACGAAGTACATCGATATGCCCTTGCAGCATATCAACGACCGGATGCTCAAACGCATGCATCGCCTCGGCGATCGTGCGACCATCGAGAAACTGGTGGAGCGCATCAGGGGCCGTATTCCCGGCGTGACGTTCCGCACCGCATTTATTGTCGGGTTTCCCGGGGAAACCGAAGAGGCATTTGAGGAATTGAAAGAGTACGTCGAGAAGACGGAATTCGACCGGGTGGCCACGTTCCTCTACTCGGATGAGGAGCAAACGCCCGCCGTCGATTTCGAAGGCAAGGTCGATCGATCCCTGATGGAAGAGCGGCGTAACGAGCTATTGGCCGTTCAGGAAGCGATCGCCGCCGCGAAGAGCCGAGAGAAAATCGGATCGGTACTCGACGTGCTCGTCGACGGCCCTTCGGAGGAAACGGAGCTGTTGCTCGAAGGCCGGCACGAAGGACTCGCTCCGGAGATCGACGGCGTCGTCTATATCAATGAGGGAACGGCCAGCGCTGGCGAATTCGTGAAAGTCGAGATCACCGAGGCCGCCACCTACGATCTCGTCGGGCACATCGTACTGTAATCCACTCCTCGATTGAGAGTCCCGCCTGTTCCGCTACGCGTCGGCTATCCATTCATAAGAGGAGCGACAGGGATGACAGCTCAAAAGAAAGATGCCGTGGTTCTCCTCATCCACTGCAAAGATCGCAAGGGCATTGTCGCCAGGGTTTCGGGATTTATCCACGACTTCGGCGGCAATATCCTCGACTCTGACCACCATACGGATGAGGAGACGAACGATTTCCTGATGCGAATGGAGTTTTCGACCGAGGGGTTGCAAATTCCTCCCGATGATATCCCAGCCGCATTCGCGCCGATTGCCAAGGTGTTCGACATGCGGTACGAGGTGCATCCGACCAGCCGCAGGACGAGAGTCGCCATTTTGGTGTCAAAGCAGGACCACTGCTTGGCGGATTTGCTCCAGCGGCATAAACGGGACGAGCTGCACATCGACATCCCCGTCATTCTCTCCAATCACGACACCTGCGCCAGCTGGGCCGAGCTGTTCAAGATTCCCTTCGCTGTCTATCCGGTTACCAAAGACAGCAAGCCCCAACAGGAGCAGCAGCTGCTCTCGGCCCTCCATGCGCATCGTGCGGAGTTGGTGGTGATGGCCCGCTACATGCAGATTCTCTCGGCGGAGTTTCTTGCGCAGGCGGGATGTCCGGTCATCAACATCCACCACTCGTTCCTGCCCGCATTTATCGGCGCCAATCCCTATCGACAGGCCTATGACCGTGGCGTGAAAATTATCGGGGCGACGGCACACTATGCGACGCAGGACCTCGACGAAGGTCCGATCATCGAGCAGGACGTCATTCGTATTGGGCACAGAGACACGGTGGAGGATTTGGTTAGAAAGGGGCGAGATCTCGAGGAAATCGTCCTGGCCCGCGCCGTGCGCTTTCATATTGAGCGGCGTGTGCTGGTGTATGGCAGGAAAACCGTCGTCTTTGACTGACGTGAGGGATGGGGCCAAGGCCCCATCCCTGGAGAGTGAGCCTATACCTTCGCGCTGAGGAACAACGAAGCGCCCCGCCGGTTGATCAGGATCAAGACGTTCTCACCTTTCTTGACCGCTGAGGACACCTTCTCGAAGTCCTTCACCGATTTGACCGGTTGCCGATTGATCTCACGGATGACGTCGCCCGGCATCAGGCCGGCCTTTTCCGCGCCGCTGTCCGGTTCGACACTCGTGACAACCACGCCTTGCGTTTTACCTGTGATCCCCAATTCTTTGGCGCGGTCACGATCCAAGTCCTGGACCGCTACACCGGCGAAGGCAAAATCTTTCTCTCCGGTCTCGGCCTTGGCAATCTTGGCGCTGTCCGGCTGTTCGCCGATTGTGACTGTCAGTTCCTTCTCGTGTCCTTCACGGATGACCTTGACAGGCACCTTTGTTCCCACGACCGTACGGGTGACCATCCGCTGCAGTGCGACGGCGTCCTCGACCGGCGTGCCCTGGTAGGACATGAGCACATCGCCTTGTTTGAGGCCTGCCTGGTCCGCCGGGCTGTCCTCCCTCACGTCGCTCACTAAGGCGCCCTTTGCGTCTTTAAGGCCGAACGACTTGGCGAGATCATGGTTGAGGTCCTGAATCCCGATCCCGAGGTACCCGCGTACGACCTTCCCGTTCTTGATCAGACTCTCATAGATCGGCTTGCTCATGCTGGTGGGAACGGCGAATCCTACCCCCTGATAACCGCCGGTCTGGGAGAAGATGGCGGTATTGATGCCGACGAGTTCACCTTTCGTATTGACTAGCGCACCGCCAGAGTTGCCAGGATTGATCGCCGCGTCCGTCTGAATGAAATCCTCATACTGCGTGATTCCCATACGGCCTCGGCCTAGGGCACTCACAATGCCGAGAGTCACGGTGGAGTTCAGGCCAAAGGGATTCCCGACGGCCAACACATATTCTCCCACTTGGAGCTTCGAGGCATCGCCCCAGGCGACAGTCGGAAGATTTTGTCCCTCGATCTTGACGACGGCCAGATCAGTCTTCGGGTCGGTTCCCACGATCTTCCCCTTGAACTCCCGCTTGTCCGGGAGTGTGACAGTGACCTCGCGCGCATGGTCGATGACATGGTTATTGGTCAGGATGTATCCGTCCGGCGAGACAATCACACCGGATCCCTGACCGCCTCCGCGGTGGCCTCGGGGTTCGGGCGGACCTTGCGGTCCACGGAAGCCGCGCGGTCCAAAGGGACCGTTCGGGTCCCGAAAAAATTCCTCCATCCGCTCACGCAATTCATCCTGACCATCTCGACCATCTGAGACGCTTTCGACGGTGACCGTAGTGATGTTGACCACCGCTGGTGTCACGGCCTTCGCCACGTCCGTGAATCCCTGTGCCGCCGGAATGGCCATCGGAAGCGTGGCGGAGTTGGTGGCGGGAGCCGGCGAATTCGAGGCATGTGACGATGTCAGGGATTGGCTCCCCCAGAAAATAACTGTGCCGAGTGCGGCAACAGCGATGGCGGTACCGACCGTTCTGCGAACGAATTGACTCATGATGACCTCCTTGCTGTGATCAAGCCGATTGAAGACAGTTGCTTCTCTTCAGATGTACGAAGAGCGTAACAACAGGCGATGAGAGCACGATTAGGAGGGTATTAGAAGTTGTTAAGGAGAGTCGGGGCGAGGGGCAACGTGACCGTAAAGATGGAACCTTTTCCGACTTCACTTTGGACGTCGATGCGGCCATGATGAGATTCCGCGATCCAGGCACAGATGGCGAGACCCAAACCCGTGCCTTTCTTGGTGTGTGCTCTGGCATCGTCAGTGCGATAGAAGCGGTCGAAGATCTTGGTCTGATCTTCGGGAGAAATCCCGATACCGTGATCGGCAACGGAGATCTTGGCTTGGCCGGCTTCCGTGGCGAGCGTGATGTTCACTGAGCCGCCCGGCCGAGAATACTTGACCGCGTTGTCGACGAGGTTGAGGAAAAGTTCGCGCAGCCGCAACTCGTCGCCCAACACCGTGGCCGGCGTGACTAATCCCAGTACAACCTGAATCTCTCGGTCCTGGTCCAACAACGACGCTTGCCGATGGATGTCCTCCAGCAGCGCCTCCAGCTTGACCGGCAAGTGCTCCATCTTGACCTCGCCCATGTCGGCCCGGGAGAGGAACAGCAATTCGTCAACGATACGGGTCATGCGGTCGATTTCCTCCAGATTGCTTTCCAGGACGACGGTGTAGTCGCCGGCTTCACGAGGTCGTCGGAGGGCAAGCTCGGTCTCACCCTTCATGACCGTCAAAGGCGTCCGGAGTTCGTGGGAGGCGTCGCTGCTGAACTGACGTATCTGCCGGAACGAGGTTTCGAGTCGCGCAATCATGTTGTTGAACGTGGCGGCGAGCCGGCCGATTTCGTCGGGGGAGGCCGCAACATTCAAACGTTGCGTGAGATCGCCTGCGGCGATCCGTTGCGCCGCCAGCGTGATGGCATCGACCGGCCGCAACGCCCGTCCCGCCAAGAACCAACCGCCTGCCAGCGAGACAGCCAGGGCCAGGGGCATGGTGACCAACAAGACCAGTAGTAATCGGTTCAGCGTTTGATCAACGGATTCCATCGAGGTTCCGACCTGCACGATATAAAGGAGGTTGCCGCGATAGACGATCGGCACCGATATCAGCCGGAGAGGGGGCTCCTTGGGATACTTGGCGGACTCGAAGATGGTTTGGCCGGAAAAAGCCACTTCCAAGGCACGTCGGCTGAGAGGCAGCTCATGTTGTTTCACATTCGGGGAGCGAATCGTGATGGTGCCCGAGGGGCTGAAGATCTGAAAAAACTTGTCGATGCGCGCCAGTTCGGGGAACTGCGACATCAATTCGTCCTCGTCGATCAGCGGCAGGAATCCTCGTTCTTCGAGCGATCGCACCGCGGCAGCGGCGGTTTCCTCCAATGATTGATCCAGCGCGTCGCGCAGGCTGCGTGCCGTCACGAAGTACAAGACGGTGGAGAAGGCGATAAGAATCAGCGCGAGCGCGCTTCCGTACCAGAGGGTGAGCCGGAGCCGCAGTGGCATCAGCAGGCTCCAGAAATATGAACCGGACAAAACGCGAATCTACTCGGTTCAGTACGAATAGAATATTTCGAATAGGCCAACAGGAGGCTCAAACAGGCCTTCCAGCGAGGCCGCAGTGAGCGAGGGGGCAAGGCGTACTTGTTTCGGTACGGTGAGCCTCGGAGCAATGCAAGAACGAAGCTCGGTGTAGGGTGCGTGTCGGCGCACCGGGGTTGGGCGGGTGAAAACATCGACTGTTTCAGCATCCTGTCAGTCGGCCTTTAGCATGTAGCCGCTTCCGCGGATGGTATGAATGAGTTTCTTCGTGCGTCCCCGGTCGATCTTGTTGCGGAGGTAGTTCACATAGACGTCGATGACGTTGGTGAACGTGTCAAAGTCCTGATTCCAGACATGCTCAGAGATCATGGGACGTGTGAGGACGCGGCCGCTATGGCGCATCAAGTACTCCAGCAGCGCATATTCTTTCAAAGTCAGATCGATGCGTTGGCCGCCTCTCGTGACTTCGCGCGTTGCGGGATTCAAGACCAAATCGTCGATCTGCAACACGCCGGGGCTATCCGTCGCGCCGCGCCGGAGGAGGGCGCGAATCCTGGCCAAGAGTTCGTCGATCGCAAACGGCTTGGTGAGATAGTCGTCCGCACCGGCGTCCAACCCCTTGACGCGCTGGTCCACTTGGGATTGGGCGGTCAGGATGAGGATGGGAACCTGGATGCGCTCGCGCCGGATCCCTTTGACGATGTCCAAGCCGGACATTGACGGAAGCATGAGATCAACAACAATCGTGTCGTAGTTCGTGGCAAGCGCCATTTCCAGCCCTTTGGCCCCGTCTTCACACAAGTCGACCGCATAGCTCTCTTCTTCAAGCGCCCGCTTGATGAAGCAACCCACTTTCGTTTCGTCTTCAATGACCAGAATACGCATGGTGGCGATGGAAGATTATAGCAAACCTAGGGCTGTCGATCTCCAGTGGATGTTACGAGCCGGCTGCTCACCCCCTCCATTGGTCCTGGCAGAAAATACTCATAGGAAGGCGACGATCTCTGCTTGGAGAACAAGGGGCAAGCATGATAATGTTCGCCCGGCGTGCCTGAAACAAAATACAGACCAACGCAGACAGAGGGTCAAAGAGCCGATATGGGAACTCCAGAATTTCTTAATCCGACAGATACGTTTGTTCATCGTCATCTCGGCCCCACCGAAGCCGACATGCGTGAAATGCTCGCGCTGCTCGGACTCCAGTCGTTGGAGGCCCTGAGCGATGCGACGGTCCCGCGCGATATTCAGCTGAAGGGCGCGCTGGATCTTCCCCCTCATCGCGGTGAACAGGCTGTGCTGCAAGAGCTGCACAATCTGGCCGAGGAGAATCGGATTTGTCGGTCTTTCATCGGGATGGGTTACTACGACTGCATCACGCCGGGCGTGATCCAGCGGAACATTCTCGAAAATCCCGGGTGGTACACCCAATACACGCCCTACCAGGCGGAAATCTCCCAGGGTCGGTTGGAGGCACTGGTCAACTTTCAGACGATGATCACCGATTTAACCGGCCTGCTCTTGGCGAATGCTTCACTGTTGGATGAGGCGACCGCTGCGGCGGAAGCCATGACCATGTGTCTGGGCATCGCCCGCAGTGCCGGCCAGGAGCGCAAGGAGTTCTTCATCTCATTGGATTGTCACCCCCAGACGATTGCCGTCATGCGGACCAGGGCGGAACCGCTGGGAATGACGCTGCACGTGGGGCGCACAAAGACGATTGATTTTACGAACCCGAAGTTGAGCGGGATTCTGCTGCAATATCCGACCACGGACGGGTATGTGGGTGACTATAGTGCGATCGTCGAGCAGGCACACAAAGCGGGGATCCTCGTCGTTGTCGCGACCGATCTGCTGGCGCTGACCCTCTTACGTCCGCCGGGGGAATTCGGGGCCGATATCGCGGTCGGTTCCAGCCAACGGTTCGGCGTGCCGATGGGATTCGGGGGCCCCCATGCCGCGTTTCTTTCGGCCAAGGAAGAATACAAGCGGCAGATGCCTGGTCGAATCGTCGGAGTATCAAAAGATCGGACCGGTAGAACGGCCTACCGGCTCTCGTTGCAAACCCGCGAGCAACATATCAGGCGCGAAAAGGCGACGAGCAACATTTGTACAGCCCAAGTGCTGTTGGCTGTGATGGCAAGCATGTACGCCGTGTATCACGGTCCTGAGGGACTGCGAAAGATTGCCGAGCGGGTCCATGGATTCGCCGCGATTCTTGCGATGGGGCTTCGGCAGCTCGGATTCGAGGTCGGGAGCGAAGAGTTTTTCGACACGCTGCGTGTGCGTGTGACGAAGGCGCAGAGCGAACAGATTTTGATGCGGGCTGATGAACTGGGCATCAATCTTCGTCGATATGAAGATGAGTCGCTCGGCATCGCGCTCGATGAAGGAACGGGGGAAGGCGACGTCCAGCGGCTGATGGAAGTTTTCGTCGGCCACGAACGACTGCCGATCACAGTCCAGGAGCTAAGCCGTACTGTCACGACGAGCTTTCCTTCAAACCTGTCCAGAACCAGCGCCTACCTCACGCATGAGGTGTTCAATCGCTATCACGCCGAGCATGAAATGATGCGGTATCTCCACCGGCTCCAGGCCAGGGACCTGTCGTTGACCCATTCCATGATCCCGCTCGGGTCCTGCACAATGAAACTCAATGCCACCACGGAAATGCTCCCGGTGAGCTGGCCGGAATTTGCACGCCTCCATCCCTTTGCCCCGCTCGAACAGAGCAAGGGGTACCAGGAATTGTTCCGTCAGTTGGAAGCCTGGCTGGCCGAGATCACCGGTTTCTCCGCTATCTCCTTACAGCCCAATGCCGGTTCTCAAGGCGAGTATACCGGGCTCATGGTCATCAGGGCCTACCATCGGAGCCAGGGGGAATTTCATCGGGATGTCTGCCTGATTCCTGTTTCAGCACATGGGACGAATCCGGCCAGCGCCGCCATGGTGGGTATGACCGTGGTCGTCGTCGCGTGCGATCAACGAGGGAATGTCGATCTCGCGGATCTCGAATCCAAGGCGGCACAGTATCGCGATCGGTTGGCCGCATTGATGCTGACCTATCCCTCAACTCACGGCGTATTCGAGGCGGACGTGCGGCGCATTTGCCAGATCGTCCATACCCATGGTGGACAGGTCTACATGGACGGTGCGAACATGAATGCGCAGGTCGGGCTGTGCCGCCCCGGTGATATCGGAGCCGATGTCTGCCACCTCAACTTGCATAAGACGTTTTGCATCCCCCACGGGGGGGGCGGACCCGGGATGGGGCCAATCGGCGTCGCTCGACACTTGGCTCCATTTCTCCCAGGCCATCCGGTGACCGGCCTTGGCGGAGCCGAATCGATCGGACCGGTTTCAGCGGCGCCGTACGGCAGTCCCAGTATCATGACAATTTCATGGGTCTATATTGCGTTAATGGGTCGTGACGGACTGACCAAGGCCACGCAAGTCGCGATCTTGAACGCCAACTATATGGCCAAACGGTTGGAGAAATATTATCCGATTCTCTATACGGGGACGTCGGGGTTCGTGGCCCATGAGTTTATCCTCGATCTCCGTCAGTTCAAGGGAACGGCAGGCGTAGAAGCAATGGACGTTGCAAAGCGGTTGATGGACTATGGCTTCCACGCCCCGACGGTGTCATTCCCCGTTGCCGGCACTCTCATGATCGAACCGACCGAGAGCGAATCGAAATCCGAGCTGGATCGGTTTTGCGATGCGATGATCAGGATCCGCGCCGAGATTCAAGAGATCGCCGACGGGCGTCAACCGCGTACCAATAATCTCCTCAAGAACGCGCCCCATACGGCACAGGTCGTTTCGGCCTCTGAGTGGGATCGGTCCTACAGCCGTGAGCAGGCTGCTTATCCGGCTCCCTGGGTCAAAGACAACAAATTCTGGCCACACGTCAGCCGTATCGATGAAGCCTACGGGGATCGCCACCTGGTGTGTACCTGCCCCCCGATGGAAAACTATTCTAGTTAGGTTCGACTGTGCTCCAGCCACCAAAATGAGCAGGTCAGGAATGCCCTGTGCTCAGACATCGTAAGCCATTGATAGTTGTGAAATAACTCAGCATTATCAGAATAAGCGCCCGTCGGAATCCTGCATCAGTAAACTGGCCTCCCCCTCCCTTTGGGGCATTGTAGAAAGTCTCTCGCTTCGGCGATAAGGGATAGTCACCTCTTGACCGAAGCGGGGGCTTTTTCATGTCGCAAATTCTCAATCTGAGCCAACACACGACTGACGATGAACTCCAGCGTTTGACGACGCTGTTGCTGTTTCACCTCGTTGAGCAATGTGGCGGACAAGTGCAATTCAAACTGGAAGACGCCCAGCGAGTCCGATCGAGCCTCACGACCAAGATGGTACAGATGCAGGTGGGTGACGAAGTGAGACTGCGCATCATCGATCGGTTGCCGGAGCTACAATAGATTTCGTCAGTCCTTTCTCAACGCTCATTCAGTTCCACCCAGCCACCCTGCTGATTCGTGCCTCTCAGAACAACACATTCAAGTCCGTCAAGCGAACCTGTTTGGAGATGCCCCTCGGGCATATTTAGTCTGCGCTCTGGGTGGCAGAGTTATCACGGATACCCTCTCGTCGGTGGTTGGTCAGCAGGACCGCCATCACCGGCCAAGCATGCAACTGGATACGCATAAGCGATTACAGTAGACTCGACCATTAACGAGTGTGCATTTGCTCTGGAAAGACAAGGTGGGCACTTGTCTTAACGAAATTCGATGCTCCATATCTCATCACACGTCATCATCCCCGACTCTGAAATTGTCATCCATGCGATGCGGTCGCAGGGAGCCGGAGGGCAGCACGTCAATAAGGTGTCGAGCGCCGTCCATTTGCGTTTTGACATCGGCGCGTCTTCGTTACCGCCGTTCTACAAAGAAGAGCTCATGAAGCTCAGGGATCACCGTATATCAGAAGACGGTGTGATCACGATCAAAGCTCAGCAACATCGGAGTCAGGAGCAAAACCGGGCGGATGCGCTGGAGCGGCTCCGAGTCCTCATTCAGAGTGTGGCGATTCCACGGAAGAAGCGCAAGGCCACAAAGCCGACGAAGAGTTCTCAGAATAGGCGGATTGAGAGCAAGAAGAAACAGGGACGACTGAAGGCGTTGAGGGCAACCCTAGACGACTAAATCGTGAATCGGAACTCCTCAAGCGCGAATTCCGTCAAACAAGGTACGAGAGATGAACGGTACTCCACGCTAGTCCACTGAGGCCAGCGACCCCAAGATGTTATATCCCCCATCCACGTAAATCACTTCTCCGGTAATTCCACGTCCAAGCGAGCTCACTAAGAACAATGCCGTGTCGCCGACTTCGCCTTGTTCTGTCGCTCGTCGGAGGGGGGCGAATTCTTTGTGATGGTCCACCATCTTGCTGATGCCGGAAACCCCGCGCGCTGCGAGCGTCTTGATTGGGCCGGCGGAGATAGCATTGACGCGGATGTTCTTGGGGCCGAGATCGTGGGCCAGGTAGCGGACAGTGGCTTCGAGCGCAGCTTTGGCGACGCCCATCACGTTGTAATGGGGGACCACCCGTTCCGCTCCCAGGTATGTCAATGTGACGATCGATCCGCCGTCGGTCATCAACGGCATCGCAGCTCTCGTGACGGCCACCAACGAGTAGGCGCTCACATCGAGCGCGGTGGCAAAGCCCTTGCGGGTGGTATTGACGAATTGGCCGGTGAGTTCTTCCCGTGGGGCAAAGGCGATGGAATGCACAAGAAAGTCCAGCTTGCCGGCTTCCTTCCCGACGCTGGTCATCAAGGCGTCGATTTGGGCATCGTCTCCGGCATCGCAGGGAAAAGCCTTGGAACCCGGCATGGTGGCCACCAGTTCCTCGACATTCTCTTTCAAACGGTCATTTTGATAGTTGAAGAAGAGCTGCGCTCCCTGTCCGGCTGCTGATTGGGCAATGGCCCAGGCGATGCTGTGCTTGTTAGCGACGCCGATGATGAGGCCTTTTTTCCCCTCTAATAGCATGGTCTGTATGGCTCCTTGATCAACATCTGATGGGCAATGCGTGTGAAGATAGCATGATTCGCGGTCACTGTGAACCGGCTTCCTTTCGAAGTGTTCGAAAGGCGCGGAGCATCTGCTCGTAGGAATAATGGGCATTGCGGCCGCTGGGGTTCGGCAGGAGAAAGACCGGGGTGTCGGCGAGTCGTGAAGTGGTGGGGCCGAGATCGAGAGAGCTTCCCCTGCCTGTTTCCTCGGGAAAGAGCCTCCGAAAAATCGTAATGCCAAGCAGGGCGACGGTCAGCGGTTGGTATCGGATAATTTTCCGCTCTAGTGCGGAAACACCCGCCCGGTATTCAGCTGGATCCAGGTCATCGATTCCCGCACTTGGGCGACTGATGATATTGGTCAGCCCCAATCTCCATTCTGGGAGACGCCAATCATCCTGATAGGTCAGAGGAATATTGACCAAGCCGGACTCGAAGAGGAGCCTCCAGAAGCGATTTGAGTGCCCGGCAAAATGGTGTCCGACTTGTGCTGATCTGAGCCCTGGATTTATGCCGATAAACAGGACCCGTAATCCCGGATTCAGATAGTCCCGAAGAGGAGGATTGGGCTGTTTCATCGTAGCCATGTGATTCCAACCGGCTGACGCTGAGGCGGTTTAGTCTGGCCAAACTATTCTGCCACAGCAAATTGGATGAATCGGCATGCAAGCTAATATACAAAAAAACGGCTAACTGGCTGATATTACTATGATTTAGTATTTGCAATCACTGGGCACCAAGCTTGCTCAACCTCCAGCCAGTGCCTACTGAGGGCACATATCTCACAACATTAAGGGAGGTGACATATTATGAAGCGCATGTTGATGGCAATCATGGCAGTTGCGGTGGCGGTTTCCTTCAGCGCCCCTTCTTTCGCCGCTGAGGAGAAGAAGGACAAGAAGGATGAGAAGAAGGGCGGCCACGTCCTCGTGTACGCTGACGAGAAGAAGGACAAGAAGGACGAGAAGAAGGGCGGCCACGCGGACGAGAAGAAAGATAAGAAAGACGAGAAGGGCAAGTAATCCCTTTTTGGCGAGGCTATCTGGCTTGAGGGGCCTTCCGCCAAAAGCGGAGGGCTCCTTAAGCGGTTCTCCTACCGGTTCCCGTTCCCGATAAAGACCGACTGTAACCCAACCATCGTTTTCGCATCGCGAATCGTTCCAACTCG